>JAOTVO010000295.1 GCA_029863355.1 Candidatus Krumholzibacteriia bacterium | reverse complement strand
AGCCTCGCCTACGACATCTTCGTGCTGGAGAATCTCACCGACAAGAGCGTGCTCCTGTTCATGTTCACCATGAACGTCGGGATCTTCGCCCTCCTCGCCGACATGATCGACAAGCGCTCGGGGTGAGAGGGGAGTCGCCGTGAAGCCGCCGTACTCGCCGCGCCGCGTGGCCCTCGCCGTCGCGCTCTTCGCGCTGGCGCTGCGCGTGGCCTACGTTCTCGTCGGTGGCCGGCACCAGGGCATCTTGCCCGGCCACGACGCCGTCTCCTACGATGCCTTCGCCCGCCTCATGCTCTCCGGCTGGCAATGGGTTAGCGCGCCGCTGGCCGTGCGCGAACCCGTCTACCCGGCGTTCATGGCCTTCGTCTACGCGCTGCCGACGCCGGAGTTCGGCACCCTGCAAGCCGTGCAGGCGCTGCTGGGCGCGGCCACGGCCGCCCTGATCTACCTCGGACTGCGCGAGCGCGCGGGCGAGGCCGTCGCAGTGGTGTGTGCGCTCGTCGTCGCCGTCAACCCCGACTTCATCATCTACGCGCCCCAGCCGCTGCGCGAGAACGTCGTGATCCCGCTGCTCACCGCCTTCCTCGTGGGCTTTCTCTCCGCCATGGCTCGCGGCGGACGCTGGCGGCTCTTCCTGTCCATGCTGTGGTTCGTCCTTCTCTGTCACGCGGACGTGCGCTTTCTGCCCCTCGTCGCGACGCTGCCGGTGATGGTCTATCTGTGCTTGCGCGACGCGAAGGTCACGCTCCGGCAGAGCGCCTGGCTCTTTCTCTTCTTCGCCGTCCTCATGGTGCCCTACCAGGTGCGCAGCTCGCTCGCCCTCGGCGAGCCCGTGATCATCACGGAGCGCTTTTTGGGCAAGTGGCTCGACCGCGCTGCCGCGGTGACTACCGGGTCCGACCTCGCCGGTGCCCGCGGGGGACGCGACGCTTGGCTGGGAGAGTGGGAATCGAGGAAGCGCGGCCATCTCGACGCGCTGAGCGAGGCGGAACGCGCCTACTTCCTCGCCGGTGGGCGGCCCCACACCGCGCGCCTCGCCGTGCACTGGGACCTCCTCGTCGAGTACTGGCGCTTCGCCCGCCTCCGGCCCATGTACCGCCCCTATCCCGACGGCCGCTTCGAAGACGTCTGGTCGCTGCAACACAACGCCAGCGGCATCGCCGTGGTGCTGCCCTTCTTCGTCCTCCTCCCGTATCTCGCCCGCAAGTGGACGCCTCCCGAGCGCTGGGTGGCCCTGCCCCTCCTCTTCTTCTTGCTCGCGCACACCCTCATGCACGTGCTCGTGCACGCCCGTTCGCGCTACCGCATTCCCATGGAGCTGATCACGTCGATCATCGTGGGGATGGCGCTGGTGCACTTATGGAACGCGTGGCGTGGCGGGCGCGCCGCGGACGCCCGCAGCGCGCCCGTGGGGAACTAACGCCCAGTCGGACCACGGCCGGCGCCGCAGCTAACGCATTGTACGTATTGTAGTTATCCTGCCGCCCAGGCGCCGCAGCGCTTCGACCTGCGAACGCGCCGAGACCCCGACAAAAAAAGCTCAGAGAATCTGTGATTCTTGTGCCCGGCGTGGGTCCAACCAGGTGAGGACTGCCTATACCTGATAACAAGGTTCCGTGCGCGTGAGACGCCTCGCCCTGCACGGCGGACGCTCCGAGGAGGGATAAGGATGAGATCCCTTTTGACAGGTGCCCTCTCGCTGGTTCTGGTCACGGTGGCCGCGGCCCCGGCGATGGCACTCAAGACCCGTCACGTCGAGAACTTCACGACGACGCAGTTCAAGGACAACGCCAACACGACGGCCGTCTGGGACACAGTTTCCGGGGAGATCCGGCTCGCGCCCTTCGCTCTCAGTCTCCTCGGCGCCTACGACACGCCCGGGAATGCGTGGCAGGTCGAGGTCTACGGCGACTACGCCTTCGTGGCGGACTACCAGGCGGGGCTTCGCATCATCGATGTCACCAACCCGGCGAATCCATTGCCCATGGGCGTTTACGATGACCCCACCCCGGCCAACGCTCCCTACAAGCTCCACGTATCCGGCGATCACGTCTACGTCGCCGATCTCAATGGATTGCAGGTGGTCGATGTCAGCGATCCCACCGCGCCGACGCTGGCCGGCGCCTACGCCCCCACGACGAGCGCGAACGACGTCTTCGTGGCGGGCGACTACGCCTACCTCGCGGACGGCAGTGCCGGCCTGCGCGTGATCGATGTCAGCGATCCCACGAGCCCCTCGCTCGTGACCACGCTGGACACACCGAACAACGCGATCGGTATCGCGGTGGCCGGCAATTACGCCTACGTGGCCGATCTCTCGAGCCTGCAAGTCATTGACATTTACAACCCCGCCAGTCCGTCGCTCGCCGGCAGCCTGAGTGGGATTGGATCGCCGGTGAATCTCGCCCTCGCCGGGGATCGTCTCTACGTCGCCGCCCTCAGCGGTGGATTGCAGGTGGTGGATATCAGCACGCCGAGCAGTCCGAGCGCGGCCGGAAGCATCGCGACGCTCGCCGTCGCCCGCGACGTGGTGGTGGACGGCGACGTCGCCTACGTCGCCGTCGAGGCCTCCGGGCTCCAGCTGATCGACATCAGCAATCCCGCGAACCCCATTGCGCTCGACAGCTACGACACGCCGGGCAACGGGCGCGGCGTGGCCATATCCGGCGGCCTCGTATACGTGGCCGACGACACCCAGGGGCTGCAGATCGTCGAGGTGATGGACGCCATGGCGCCGGTCCTCGGAGGCGGCTACACGGACGTGAACTGCAAGGGGGTGGTCGTTGCCGGCGACCGCGCGTATCTCACGGTGTACGCAATGGGGCTTAGAGTTCTCGATATCACCGATCCCATGAACCCCGGGCTCCTGGGGACCCACACGAAGAGCTCTATCTTTGGGGCCAACGCGGTTGCGGTGGACGGCGACCTCGCCTACATGAGCGCAGGTGGTGACATCGAGGTTGTCGACATCAGCTCGCCGGCGACCCCCGCGTTGGTGGTGCTGTACACCGGTATCACCGCGACCAGCATCGAGGACCTGGTCGTCGACGGCGACTACCTCTACGCGGCGGCCTCGACCATCGGCACGCCCCCCGTCAGCCTGCACGTCATCGACGTGAGCAATCCCGCCGCGCCTGCGCTGGTGGGAACCTACGACCCGCCGGGCGCCGGAGGCACCGGGCAGCTCGTCGTTGCGGGTGACCGGGCTTACATGACACAGACCACAGCGGGCGTGCGCGTCATCGACATCAGCAGCCCAGCTGCGCCGGCGCTGATCTCGACGATTGACACCTTCGGGGAGAACGCCGCGGCCTACGGTGTCGCCGTGGCCGGCGACTACGCGTTCGTTTCCACCAACCTCGGCTTCAAAGTCGCCGATATCGCCAATCCGGCCACGCCCATCGTCGCCAGCGTCGCGACACCCGGCCTCGGTGGAGGCCCCATCGCCCTGC
>JAOTVO010000294.1 GCA_029863355.1 Candidatus Krumholzibacteriia bacterium | reverse complement strand
TCGTGGCGTTCGTCGACACCGGCATCGCGTGGTCGAGCGAGAGCGAGTTCTCGGCCAACAACTTCCACGCCGGCGTCGGCTGGGGGTTGCGCCTGTACTCACCATTCCAGGACGTCGCTCGCTTCGACTTCGGCTACAATTCCAGGGGCGGGATCCGACCCTACTTCAGCACCGGCGTCCGATTCTGAGCCGGACGCGGCGCGCCGCTTCGCCCGGCGTTCCGGGGCCGCCGCCTTCCGCCGCCTGCGCGAGCCTTCCCAACCGGCTGCGCAAATCCTAAGTACCCATACTAAATATAGTTACGGGGTCAGCTCGGCCTGCCGCTCGGCCGCATGGGTCAAAGGACTCATGGTGGCGGCCGCACAGGGCGCAGTCACCGCCGTGGGGCCGTCGAGAAGCGCGACCCGATGCCTTTGGGCGGCCATGTAACAACATTTAATATTGGGTAGTTACGCCGTTACCCAAATGGTGCGGCGAATTCGTTCGGACCCCTTGTCTCGTCCTGGGTCCCGGGGTATGTCCGATGCACGTAGTGGGTTGGAGGGTCAGTACATGCGATGTCGCATGAAGTACGAGATATCGAATACGCGTAACCGGCTCGCGGCGCGTGGTGCCGCCCTGGCGATCCAGGTCGGACTGCTGCTGGCGACTGCGAGCCCGACCGCGTTCGCCGCAGCGCGCTGCCACACGGGGGACGGCGCCGAATTCTCCGCCACCGTGCCGGCGATCGCCGCCCCGATGCCTTCGGCCGTCTGGCACCTGTCCAACGGCCTCGTCGTGGACGTCGTGGGCGAAGAGAGCCTGCGCGCGCGCCTCACGACGCGCGACGGCGTACCCATCATCCCTCTGGACGGCGGCCGCTACCTTCCCGTGATCACCGACGTGGCCGACCCCGACATCTACAACAAGGGTGACGGCGCCTTCCACGCGTTCCCCGAGCACATGGTGGCCTCGGCGCTCCAGGCCGTCACGCACCCGTACATGCACGTTCGGCTCACCGTCTATATCCTGCCCTACCCGCGGCGCAACATCCTGGTGAGTTCGACCAGCGGCACTGAGATCTTCCTCAGTCCGCACGTGCTCGACATCCACCCCGCCGTCGGCGCTTACATCGTCGCGCACGAGGTGGGGCACGCGTTCCACAACAGCTACCTTCCGGGCGCCTCGCCGCGCTGGGATGCCTACCGGCGCGTGCGCGGAATCACGGACCCGTATCGGTTCTCCGAGACCGCCAGCCACGCGTACCGGCCGCGCGAGATCTTCGCCGAGGACTTCCGCGTGCTCTTCGGCGGGGAGCTAGCAGCCTTCGGCGGCCGCGTCGAGAACCCGGAGCTGGCTGAGCCCCGTACGGTGCAGGGCCTCGAGGCGTTCTTCCTCTCGTTCGGGGGGACGGTCGCGCGCGCCCCCGAAGTGGTCGCAACGAGCTATCCCAACCCGTTCAACCCGGAGACGGAGATTCGGGTGGAGCTCCCGTACGAGGCGCGCGGCGCGGGTGTGAGCGTGCGTATCGTGGACGTACGGGGCGCCCTGGTGGCGTCCCTGTTCGAAGGTCGCGCCGCCTCCGATCGGCTCGTGCTGCGCTGGGACGGTACCGACCGGCGCGGCACGAAGGTGGCCAGCGCCAACTACTTCGCCGTCATCCGCGCGGGCAACGCGCGCAAGACGCTCAAGCTCGTCATGTTGAAGTAAGAGGCACGTCCTCGCCGGACACCCCCGCCGGCTTATCCTCCCGCCCCAGACTGTTCGTCCACAACTGACCGCAGGCGGCATCGATGTCGGCCCCGCGGCTGCGCCGGACCGTCACCGCCGGGGCCGACGGCAGCAGCCGCTGCACAAACCGCTGGATTCTCCCCTCGTCGACCGGCGCGAAACCGCCGCTGCGCCCCGGGTTGTAGGGGATGAGGTTGAGCTTGAACGGCTGCGAGCGGGCCAGACGCGCGAGGGCGTCGGCGTCCGCGTCGCTGGTGTTCACGCCGGCGAGCAGGACGTACTCGAGCGTGACGCGCCGCCGTCCCGAGCGCACGAAGTAGCGCGCCGCATCGAGCAGCTCGGCAATGGAGAAGCGGGAAGCCTTGGGCATGATCTCCCGTCGCTTCTCGTCGGTCGGCGCGTTGAGAGACAGCGCGAGCGAACACGCGACCCCGCTGTCGGCCAGCGCGCGGATGCGGTCGGGGAAGCTCGAGGTCGACACCGTGATGCGCTTCTCGCCCAGGTTGAGGCCCAGCGGGTGGTTGAGGGTGCGGATCGCTCGGACGACCTCGTCGAGGTTCAGGAGCGGCTCGCCCATGCCCATGAACACGATGTTGACCTTCTGGCTCGCCAGGTCGGCGTCCGCCTTGAGCGTGCAGATCTGGTCGAGGATCTCTCCGGCGGTGAGGTTGCGACGAAAGCGGCCCTTGGCCGTCTCGCAGAAGACGCAGTCGAGCGGGCAACCGACTTGTGTGGAGACGCAGATGGTGGCGCGGCGCTCGTAGCGCATCAACACCGACTCGATGCGCTCGCCGCCCGCCAGCTCGAACAGGTACTTGCGCGTTCCATCCACGCCGGACGACTGCACCGCGGCCGTGCGCGCGGCGGAGACGAAGAAGCGCTCCCGCAGCGTGGCGCGTAGCGCCCGCGGGAGGTCCGTCATCCCGTCGAAATCACCCGCCAGCCGGGCGTAGAGGGAGGTGGCGAGCTGACGATAGCGGTACTCGGGCTCTCCCAGGGCCAGGGCCGTGTCGCGTAGCTCGTCGATGGTGAGGTGGCGGACGTGTAGACGATCCATCATGCGCACTCCGGGGGATTTCCCTGGTGTCCATTATAGGGGACATGCTATAAAACACAAGGGGCATGCTGTTGCATCATCTTGTGTGGAAGCGAGTTACGCGATGCCGCGAACGATCCTCATAGTCGACGACGAGAAAGGCGTCCGCGATTCACTCCAGAAGCTGCTCGAGTTCGAGGCGTACCGGGTGATCCAGGCCGAGGACGGCCCGTCGGCGCTCGACCTCGTGCGCGACGAGCTCGTCGATATCGTGCTGCTGGACGTGAAGATGCCAGGGATGGACGGGCTCGAAGTCCTCTCCCGCCTCCACGAGGACCACCCGCAACTGCCCGTCGTGATCATCTCCGGACACGGGACCATCCAGACCGCGGTCGAGGCGACGAGGCTGGGGGCCTTCGACTTCATCGAGAAGCCGATCGACGCCGACCGCATCCTGGTGGTCATACGAAACGGCCTCGCCCAGCGCAAGCTGATGCGCGAGAACGTCGATCTGAAGAAGGAGGCGCGGCGGGCGACGCGACTGGTCGGCGAGCACGCGGACGTCCTGTCCATCCTGCAAGTCGTTCGCAAGCTCGCCACCACCAACGCCCGCGTGTTGATCATGGGCGAGAACGGCACGGGCAAGGAGATGGTGGCCCGCACGCTCCACGAGACGAGCCCCCGTGCCGGCGAGGCGTTCGTGGAAGTCAACTGCGCGGCAATCCCCG
>JAOTVO010000293.1 GCA_029863355.1 Candidatus Krumholzibacteriia bacterium | reverse complement strand
CCGGCGTCACTTCCAGCAGATCCACTGCGCCGAGATCCCCACCAACCTCCTCGAGAGCGAGCTGTTCGGACACGAGAAGGGCGCTTTCACCGGGGCCGTGCAGCGCAAGCTCGGGCGCTGCGAGGTCGCCGACGGCGGCACCGTCTTCCTCGACGACGTCAACGTGATGCCGCTCGACACGCAGGCCAAGCTCCTGCACTACCTGGAGAGCAAGAGTTTCATGCGCCTCGGGGGAACCCAGAAGATCATTACCGACGTGCGCATAATCGCGGCCAGCAACGAGGACCTGGAGAAGCTGGTCAAGCAGAGCCGTTTCCGCGAGGATCTCTACTACCGCCTCAAGGTGTTGCAGATCGAGCTGCCCCCGCTGCGCGAACGCAGGGAGGATCTGATCGCCATCTCGCAGGAGTTCCTCAAGAAGCGGTGTCTGGCGCAGAGCAAGCCGCTCAAGACGCTGTCGGCGGAGACGATCAAGCTGATGCAGGCCTACGCCTGGCCCGGCAACGTACGCGAGCTCCAGAACATACTGGAGCAGGTGGTGCTCCTCTGCGACGACGACATCGTCGAGCCGTCCGCGCTGCCGGAGGACTTCCTCAAACGCACGACCGGTCGCGACCGCGCTCCGCTGCAGTCGCTCGAGGCGCTGGCGCAGCAGATGGTCGAGGCCGGCCGCTACTCCGAGGGCAGCCCCCTGATGCCACAGCTCGAGCTCCTGCTCGCCAGCAAGATGGCCGCGCACGCGGACAACAAGACCCGGGCCGCCGCACTGCTTGGCATCACCAAACCCACTCTGTATAATCGCCTCCGCGGCTACGAGAAGTTGCGCTGAGCGCGCGCCGCGCGGGGAACCAAGTGGGCAAGACTGCGAGCAGAAACGAGATCGCCGCCTATCTCGACGCGTACCTTCGCGTCGCCGACATCCCCGACAGCTCACCCAACGGTCTGCAGGTCGAGGGCCGGGCGCGGGTGGCGCGCGTCGCCTACGCGGTCGACGCATCGGTAACCACGATCGCGGCCGCCGTGCGCGGCGGCGCGGACATGCTCGTCGTGCACCACGGCCTGTGGTGGGGCAAGCACGAGCAGATCACCGGCAACCTCTACCGGCGCGTGTCCGCACTGATCCGCGGCGGCCTCTCCCTCTACGCCGCCCACCTCCCCCTGGACTGCCACCCCGAGGTGGGCAACAACGCCGAGTTGGCGCGGATGCTGTCCCTGGAGACCATCTCGCGCTTCGGGCGCTACCGGGGCGTGGAGGTCGGCGTGATCGGCGAGGCGAGGCGGGCCGTCGCACGCGGCCGCTTCGTGGCCGCGGTGGAGACGAAGCTGCGCGCGCGCGCCGACGTGCTCCCCTTCGGACCGGCCCGACTGCGCCGCGTCGCCATCGTCTCCGGCGGTGGCGGCATGCTGGCCGAGGAGGCGCGCGCCGCCGGGTGCGACGCGCTCTTGACCGGCGAGACGTCGCACACCGCTTACCACCAGGCCCGCGAGGCGCGCATCAACGTGATCTTCGCGGGGCACTACGCCACCGAGACCGTCGGCCTCAAGGCGCTCGCGCGACACCTGCGACGACGCTTCGGCGTCACCGGCAGATTCGTGAGCGCCCCCACGGGGTACTGAGCGCGTATGCGGCTGCCCGGCTACGCCATCACCGGACTGCTCGTCCTGATGTTCGCCGTCGCCATGGGCGTGCGCACTTCCGGCACCGACTGGCGGCGCGCGCCGTACTTCAAGGGCACCGCCTCCATGACCTACCGGCACGCCATGGTCGTCTCCGCCGGTGAATCGTTGCGCGCGCCCAGCGACAAGGCCAACTGGCCGGACGGCTACGTCCCGGCCCGCTACCGCGCGGCCGGTCTGGAAACGGTGTTCGGTCTCGCGCACCGCGTCGCGCGCTACTTCGGCGACAGCGACGGCCGCCGCTTCTACTCGCGCCTGGTGGTGCTGGCGGCAGCCGCCTGCGTGTTTCTCGCCTACGCCTTCGCGCGGCGGCTGTGGGACTGCCAGGCGGCGGGGCTCCTCGCCGCCGGTCTCGCCGCGTGCTACTGGCCGCTGGTGGGTACCACGGGTGCGCGCGCGCTATCGCACGCGTCCTTCGGCGCCTTGCTCGTCGCCCTGCACGCGTGGCTGCTCCTGCGCCACCTGCGCGCGCCTTCGGCGCGCGGCGCGCTCCTCGCCGCCGCCGCCGCCTTCGCGTTGGCCGCCGTGTGGGAGCCCGGCCCCTACGTGGCCGCGCTCGCCGCCGCCGTCGCCGCGGCCTGGCCGGGGCGCGGGCGGCGCGAGCGTATCTGGGTGGCGGCGTCGCACGCGGCCGTGCTGGCGCTGGCGACCCTGGCGCTGCCGCACGCGGCGGGGCTTCGCGCGGCGGGCGGTTTTCCGTTCCTCGAGTACGCGGCTCAACGCCTGCGCCACATCGCGGGCAAGCCCGGTAGCGCGGCCGCATTGCCGGACGCCGTGCGCGTGCTGTGGTCGAGCGACCACGCGCCCCCGTCCGTGCACGAGCGCCTGCGCTTCCTGCTGCCGCTGGCATTCTTCGTCGCGGCGATCGCGCTGGGGGGCCGGCGCGTGCGCCGCCACCGCGCCCAACTGGTGGGAAGCGCGGGGGCGGCCGCACTCGGCACGGCCCTGTGGCTCTTGGACCGCGGCGCGGCGGGGATCGCCGCGCTGGCGGTCATCCCGTTCTGCGCGCTCGCGGCGCGCGACCTGGCCGCCGGCCTGCGCACGCGCGCGCCGCTGGTCGCCGCGGGCATCCTTCTCGTCGCGGTGGACACGATCGCCCCCACCGCCGCCGTCAACCCCATTTTCCAGATCGCGCGTGCTTCCGGCACGGCGCTGCGCGACCCCGACCGCTTCGTATGGCTCAGCACGGAGAACACGGAGAGCAACCTCGTGCGTTTCGTCGCCACGCGCACGTCGGTCAAAGACCCGATCCTCGGCTCGAGCGACGTCACGGCGCTCCTGCTGGCGTTCGCGGGGCGCACGTCGGTGCAGCTCGAGGGAGACCTCTCGCGCCGCGGGGCGGCGCGGCGCGTGGCGCTCACGCGTCTCTACTACGGCGACCCCGAGGCGCTACGCGACGCCTGTCGCAAGTTGCGGGTAAGCTACGTGCTCTACTCGATCGACATCCTGCTCGACACGTCGCGATACTCGCCCCGCTACCTGGCCGCCGCGCCCTTGCCGGGACCGGGGACGGCGGCGTTTGCCATGCACTTCTTCCCCGAGACGTTGCGCGGGTTCGCGCTCGTCTACGAAAACGAGCACTACCGGCTGTTTCGCGTCACCGACGAAGCCACGCCCATGTTCCTCACCGACCACCCGCCGGTCTATCAGCACGACGCCCTCGAGCGCGCCGGCGGCGACCTCGACCGCTTTCGCGGCCGCGTGGTCGAGCTGACGTTCACCTATCGCGACGCGCTCTCGCTGGCCGAGCGCGGCGACCACAGCGGAGCGCTGCGCAAGCTGGACTGGTGCATCGCGCGGGCGCCGCGCTTCACGCGCGCGCGCGTGGCCCGGG
>JAOTVO010000292.1 GCA_029863355.1 Candidatus Krumholzibacteriia bacterium | reverse complement strand
TCGCCGCGCACAGCGGCGGTGACCTTGAGTTTCATCCCGTCCACCTCGAGGACGGTCACGCGCGTGCCGGACGGAATGGGCTCGTCGCTCCAGGCGTTCCAGTGCTCGCCGTGCACGAACACCGTGCCCTGGTCGTGGACGTCGCCGCGGGCCACGCCAACCTCGCCCACGAGGCCGCTGGCGCCGGTGGACACCTTGCGGCGTTGAGCGCGCAGGCCCGCCCCCACGGCGAAGAGGAAGAACAGGGCCGTGAAGACGACCGAGGGGACGATGACCGAGAGGGACACCTTCATGAAGGGCAGCGGTGAGTCGATGAGCATGACCGATCCGATGACCATGGAGATCACGCCGCCCAGGGTGAGGGCCCCGTGCGACGGCACCTTGACCTCGAGCAGAAAGAGGACGATGGCGAGCGCGATCAACGTGAGTCCGGTGAGGTTCACGGGCAGCATCTGCAGGGCGAACGCGGCCGTGATGAGTGCGATGACGCCCAGGATGCCGGGGAACAGCGCGCCGGGGTTCTGGAACTCGAAGATGATGCCGAACACGCCGACGAGCATGAGGAGGTAGGCGATGTTCGGGTCGGAGATGCGCGCGAGGAAGCGCTCGCGCGCCGAAGGCGCGGCCTCCACGCGCGCCGCTCCCGCGGTGCGGATGGCGACGCTGCCCGCGGCGGTCTCGACGACGCGCCCGTCGATGGCGGCGAGCAGGTCGTCCAGCCCGGGCGCGACCACGTCGATGACGCCTTCGGCTAGCGCCTCCTCGGCCGTCGAGGAGATGCTCTCCCGCACGACCTTCTCCGCCCACTCGACGTTGCGTCCCCGTTGCGTTGCCAGGCTGCGCGCGTAGGCAGCCGCGTCGTTGGTGATCTTCTCCTCCATAGTCTCGTCCTTCTCGCCGCCGGCACCGATGGACACGGGGTGGGCCGCCCCGATGTTCGTGCCCGGCGCCATGGCCGCTACGTGTGCGGCCAGCGCGATGAGCGCCCCGGCGCTGGCGGCGCGCGCACCGCTGGGCGAGACGTAGACCACGATGGGAACGGGGCTTGCTAGAATGTCCTTGATGATGTCGCGCATGGAGGCGGAGAGGCCGCCCGGCGTGTCCATCAGAATGACGGTGCAAGCCGCGCCGGCGTCGGCGGCCTCGGCGAGCACGCGATGCAGATAGTCCTTGGTGGCGGGCCCGATGGCGCCGTCGACGGAGGCCATGTAAACGGGGCCGGTCCGCTCGGCGGCGGCGGCCGAATCGGCCGCGGCACCGCTCGCGCCGGCGGGGAAGACCGCGGCGACGGTCGCGACGAGTCCGGCGAGGATGGCTGCGGCTGGGTACTGCATCGTGCTATCCGGGGGCGAGACGCGGGAGCGGACCGCGCGCCCGGCCCCATGGTACGCCATGCCGGCGGGCCGTCAAAGGGGTTTCGCGCGGCGTTCCCACGGGCGGCGGCGCGGGATTTGCTTGCCTCCGGGGCGGACCGTCCATTAATATTCCGGCGACCCAGAACGGCAGGGAGGGTGGTCTCTTCGAACAGGTCCTCTTGCTCAACGCCTCTTTCGAGCCCCTCAACGTAATCACGTGGCGGCGGGCCATGAAGCTCGTGTTCACGGACAAGGTCGAGGTCGTGGCCGAGTCCGAGCGCGAGGTTCACTCGGTGTCGCTCACGCTGAGGGTCCCCGCCGTGGTTCGCCTGCTCGCCTTCGTGCGCTACCACCGGCGCGAAGCGCGCTTCTCACGCCGGAACATCTACGCGCGCGACGACCACAGCTGCCAGTACTGCGGGCGCCGCTTCTCTGTCGACGAGCTCACCTGCGACCACGTGGTCCCGCGCTCGCGGGGCGGACGTTCCGAATGGAGCAACATCGTCACATGCTGCGTGCCCTGCAACCGCAAGAAGGGCGG
Source organism: Candidatus Krumholzibacteriia bacterium (assembly GCA_029863355.1). The sequence continues at coordinate 1,645 of JAOTVO010000292.1, read as the reverse complement.
GCGAACGCCCGCCGAGGCGGGGCTGCGCCTCCTGCGCCGGCCCGGACGCCCCTCGTGGATGTGGGGGTTCCATGCGCGTTTCGCCAGCCGCCACCCGCCCGATTCCTGGCGGATCTACCTCCCCATATGAGATGAAGACCGGTGGACGAGGTAGGTGGTGCCGGAGGTCGGACTCGAACCGACACGGGGTGTGAACCCCGGGGGATTTTGAGTCCCCTGCGTCTACCAGTTTCACCACTCCGGCACGGTGGGTTTCCTGCTATCTAAGTAGCGCATTTCGCGCCCGGCGTCCAGCCCCTCGCGCCATTGGGGGCGCCCGTTTGGGCTTGACGGGACAGGGCGTTGCGCCTAAGGTTCTGCTCCGTGGGGTTGTAGCTCAGCTGGGAGAGCACTTGTCTGGCAGACAAGAGGTCACGGGTTCGATCCCCGTCAACTCCACCATTTTCATCCTCCGCCCCTGACCCTTCGCCGCCGCTCCTCGACGTGCCGGGCAGGGGGCGAGCAGGGACGCGAGGGGGAGGCGTCTTGCCGCGCATCGTCTGCATCTTCGAGGACAAGAAGTACTCGAACTTCTTCCCGCTGTCGCTGAGCCAGCCGGTCTTCGACCTGCGCGTCGGCACCGGTACGCTGCGCTCGCGTCTCCAGGACGAGTTCGCCGAGGCCACGTTCGTCGTCCTCTGCCGCGAGTACCTCGCGGGGCTCACGCGCATCCGCCTGCGCGGGGTCGCGGTGAACGAAGTCGCGGGACAGCCCACCCTCTTCGTCAACGGCCGTTTGCTCTGCTTCGGCGAGGAGCTGACGCAGCTGCTCGACGAGCTTCCAGAGAACGGCATCGCGGTCAAGGGCGGCTACGTGGTGGCCGCGCGGCTCGGCGACGCGGCGGCGGCCGACTTCGCGGGCTACATCGCCAAGCGCATCTCCGAGGAAGCCATCGCGGCGCTCTGCGAGGAGCTTCGCGCGGCGGGAGAGGGGAAAGAGGACAAGCCGTCGAAGCGCCGCACGATCATCCAGTCGCAAGATGCCGAGAAGGGAACCTACGAGGACGCGCACCTCGTGGGCGAGGACAGCCGCGAGGAGAAACTGCCCGTCGAGCTGACGCGGATCATCGGGGCGCACAAAATGAAGGTGGTCGAGCGCCCGAAGGCCCGGCTGTTGTCGTTCCCCTGGCAGCTCATCGAGTTCAACCCCGACGTCATCGCCGACGACTTCAAGCGCCTGCCGTTTCGCGGGCAGTCGGAGGAGTCCGTGGTGTATCCCGGCGTGCAGCTCATCAACGACGACGAGATCGTGATCGGCGACGGCGCCGCGGTCAAATCGGGTGTGGTGCTGGACGCCTCCGGGGGCCCCATCGTGATCGGTGACCGCGCCGTGGTGATGCCCAACGCGTCGATCATCGGGCCGGTGAGCATCGGCGCCGACTCGCTGGTCAAGCCGGGCGCCAAGATCCTCGAGGGCACTTCCACCGGCACGGTTTGCAAGATCGGCGGGGAAGTGGAAGGCACCATCGTCGGCTCCTACTCCAACAAGCAGCACGACGGTTTCATCGGCCATTCCTACCTGGGCGAGTGGGTCAACATCGGTGCGGCCAGCAACAACAGCGACCTGAAGAACAACTACAGCGCGGTGCGCATGTGGTGCGCCGGGC
>JAOTVO010000291.1 GCA_029863355.1 Candidatus Krumholzibacteriia bacterium | reverse complement strand
GGAAGTGGAGGAGAAGGAAGTGGTGGACATCATGACGGCGCTCAAGCAGAGTATCGAGCAGGCGAAGTCCAAGAAGAAGCCGATGGAGATGGTGAAGGAGACGAAGACGGCCGCCCGCAAGGCCAAGGGCAAGACCACCGCCAGGTCGAATGCCAAGGGCAAGGCCAAGACGCCGGCGAAGAAGCGCAAGACCGCATGACGCAACGGGAGAAGCATCCCAGCAACGTGATCCGCTTTCCGGTGGAAGCGGTTTCGAAGCGCGGCTTCAAGCGCGCCGCGCCGCCGGACAAGGCGGCACGCACGCGCGGCGCGCGCATGGAGCGCGAGGGACAGATGAACCTGTTCGGGGCCCCCGCGCGCCCGCGGCTCGGCGAGGTGGTGCCGCTGCCGCTGCAGATGTCGCCCTTCGAGGAGGCGCTGCTCCTGGACGAGCAGGGCGACGCCCGCGCGGTGGACGCGTACCTGAAGGCGATCGAAGAGGACGACTGCGAAGCCGACGCGTGGTGCAACCTGGGCGTGATCCGCTCCACGGGGGGCAGCCTGGAAGTGGCGTTCGACTGCTTCGCGAGCTCGCTGGCGGCGGAGCCGCGCCACGCGGAGTCGCACTACAACATCGGCAACCTCTACTTCGAGATGGGCGACTACAAGCTCGCGCGCACGCATTACGAGCTGGCCATCGACGTCAACCCGGAGTTCCCCAGTGCGTTCTTCAACCTGGGCCTGGTGACGGCGCTCACCGAAGACTACGCCTCCGCGCGCGCGGCGCTGCTGCGCTACAAGACGCTCGTGCCGGGCGCCGCCGACAAGGTGGCGGACGAGCTCCTGGGCTACATCACGTCCGCGATTCACCTCTCCTGACACCATCCCGCCCAGCGGACCGCACGATCCACTTCCCTCTTGACGGCGACGGCGCGACCGCGCACAATGCGTCGCACGGACGCAGCCGCATGGATCGACGCAGCTTCACCAACTTCTTTCTGACGGGCGGGCTCCTCGGCTGGCTGGGGAGCGTGCTATACCCGGTCATCTCGTACCTGCGTCCACCCCATGTCCCTGAGGCCGACGTCAACGTGGTCAAGGCTGGGCTCGCCTCGGAATTCCCCGTCAACTCGGGACAGATCGTCAAGTTCGGGCGCAAGCCGGTGATTCTCATCCGCACGGACACGGGTTCGTTTCGGGCGTTGTCCGCCACCTGCACCCACCTCGACTGCATCGTGCAGTACCGCACGGACCTGAAGCAAATCTGGTGCGCCTGCCACAACGGCCTCTACGACACCACGGGGCGGAACATCTCCGGTCCGCCCCCGCGGCCGCTCGAGCAGTACCAGGTGAACCTCGTCGGCGACGAGATCCACGTCGCCCGGATGGCCTGAGCCGTGGGCAAGCGGCGGCGCATCGGACTAGGACTCTATCGCTGGCTCGACGCGCGCTTCCACATCACGCCCTTCATCGACTTCATGCGCCACAAGTACGTGCCGGTGCACCGCCACACCGTGTGGTACTACATGGGCGGCGTGGCCCTCTTTCTATTCCTCGTGCAGGTGGCGTCGGGGATTCTGCTCGTCCTCTACTACCAGCCCAATCAGGACGGCGCCTACGACAGCGTGCGTTTCATCACCACCAAGGTGCAGTTCGGGTGGCTGGTGCGCTCCGTGCACAGCTGGTCGGCCAACCTGATGGTCTTCTTCGTGTTCGTGCACATGTTCAGCACCTTCTTCACCCGCGCCTTCCGCAAGCCGCGCGAGCTCACGTGGGTGACGGGTTTCGTCCTGCTCGCGCTCGTGCTCGGCTTCGGCTTCACCGGCTACCTCCTGCCCTGGAACGAGCTGGCCTACTTTGCCACCAAGGTGGGCACGGACATCATGGGCGCGGTGCCGCTCATTGGCGAGCCGCTCAAGGTGCTGCTGCGGGGCGGCGAGGACGTGACCGGGGCGACGCTCACGCGCTTCTACGCCATCCACATCGCCATCATTCCGGCGCTCTTCACGATGCTCCTGGGTCTGCACCTGCTCTTCGTGCAGCGCCAGGGCATGCACGAGCCCGAGTACGTGGCGCGGTTGCCCAAAGAGCGCAAGACCATGTTCCCGTTCTTCCCCAACTTCCTCCTGCGCGACACGCTGCTGTGGCTGCTCGTGCTCAACGTGGTCCTCTACCTGGCCGTGTTCTTCCCGTGGGAGTTGGGCGAAGAAGCCGACCTCTTTGCTTCCGCGCCGGAGGGCATCCGGCCGGAGTGGTACTTCATGTTCATGTTTCAGACCCTGAAGCTCCTGCCTGCGCACGTGCTCTTCATCGAGGGCGAGGTGCTGGGGATCGTGGGTTTCGGGCTCATGGGGCTGGCGTGGATGCTGGTGCCGTTCTGGGAGCGCGCGATCGCCGGGGACGGCCGTGCGCGCTGGCCGACGCTGATCGGCGTGGGCGGAATCGTGTTCATTCTCGTGATGACGATCTGGGGGTACCTGGTATGAGGCCCGGGCTACGCCGCGCGCTGGCCGTGCTGGCCGTGCTGGCCGCCGGAGCGGCGCTGGCCGCATCGGCCCGCGCGCAGGGTCTCACCACGACCGCCGACGAGGAGCGCAAGCGCTTCCTCGCCGACGACCAGTGCTACGTCTGCCACCTCGACGAGGACATGCTCCCCGAGGGCTTCGACGACGGCGACGTGCACGTGCAGCACGGCCTCTCCTGCGCCGGCTGCCACGGCGGCGACCCCACCAGCGACGACGAGGAAGTCGCCATGTCGGAGGCCGCGGGCTTCGTGGGCGCGCCCGGCAAGCGCCGGATCGCCGAGTTCTGCGGCCGTTGCCACTCGAGCATCGACTTCATGCGCCGCTACCAGCCGCGCATCCCCACCGACCAGGTCGCGCAGTACTACACGAGCCGGCACGGGCAGAAGCTCCGCGAGGGCGACACCAGGGTCGCCGACTGCACGAGCTGCCACACCGCCCACGCCATCCACTCCGCCAGCGACGCGCGCTCGACCGTGCACCCGCTCCACGTCCCCGACACGTGCAACCACTGCCACGGCGACGCCAAACGCATGGCGAGCTACGGCATTCCCACCGATCAGCACGAGAAGTACGCGGGCAGCGTCCACGGCGTGGCACTCCTCGAGAACCAGGACACGGGCGCCCCGGCGTGCAACGACTGCCACGGCAACCACGGAGCGCTACCGCCGGGGCTGGCGTCCATCTCGCAGGTGTGCGGGACCTGCCACGTCAACAACCTGCAGTATTTCTCGGCCACGCGCATGGCGGAAGCGTTCGAGGAGGAGGGGTTCCACGGCTGCGAGGAGTGCCACGGCAACCACGCGATTGCGCACGCCACCGACGACATGGTGGGCACGACGAACGACGCCGTCTGCACGGACTGCCACGACGACGGCGACAAGGGCTGGGAGTCCGCGGCGGCGATCCGCGAGCAGCTGCGCACGCTCACCACGACATACGACGAGGCCCTCGCCAGGCAGGAAGAAGTACAGCGCAAGGGCATGGACGACGTGGATATCGAGTACCTGCTGCAGGAATCCCACCAGAGCCTGATCCAGGCCCGCACGCTGGTGCACACC
>JAOTVO010000290.1 GCA_029863355.1 Candidatus Krumholzibacteriia bacterium | reverse complement strand
GATGGTGGCCGTCGGCTTCGAGCGCCGGCGCGCTTTCGCCGGCGCGCCCGTGCGCGTCTCGGCCACCTACGAGCGCCTGCCCTACACGCTGCCCGGGGGAGAGAGGCTGGAACGCGTGGGCGGCGCCATCGGCACGGGCTTGTCGCTGGGGGGCGGGAGGGGTAAGATCGACGTCGCGCTGGAGTTCGCGCGGACGGGGTCGGTGGGGACGAACGGATACGAGAATCGGATGTTTCGTTTCTACGTCGGCGTGGGGGGCGGCGAGACCTGGCGCGGCAAGCAGGTGGTCGAATGACGAATGGATGGCGCAAGACACGGAGCGCTCGCCCGGCGGCGGGTCTCCTCTTGATCGGCCTCGCGGTGACGGCCCTGGCGGGGCCGGGCGAGCGTCCACCCGCCGACCTGACCGGGCGATTGCGCGGGATGCCGCCGGAGGAGCAGCTACGTTACCTGCGTTCGCTCGACGCTTCCGGCCGCGAGCTCGCCCCGGTCTACTTCCAGATGGGCAACGCGCACTACACGCTGGGGCAGCTCGACAGCGCCGTGGTTTTCTACGGCCGGGCCACGGGCGTGGACTCGAGCTACACCAAGGCGTGGGTGAACCTCGGGATCGCGTACGACGGTCAGGGACAGGCCGCGGCGGCTCGGGCGTCCTACGAGCGGGCGATCCACTACGACCCCGAGGACGTGCTCGCCATCTCTCACCTGGGCTTCAACCACTTCCAGCGCGGGGACGTGCCCAAGGCGATAGGGCTCTACCGCCGGGCGCTCGCCATCGACCCCGACTGTGCGCAGGCCCACTACAACCTGGGGCTGGCCTTCGCGGAGGCGCGTGTGTTCGGCGAGGCCCTGGCGGAGTGGCGCCGGGTCATCGAGCTGGATCCGGATGGCGAGCTGGGCCGCGTGGCCCGCGAGAACGTCGGGCTCATCGAGACCTACACGGAGCTGGAGCGACCTTGACACGCGGCCGGGCAGGGGGCTAACTTACAGTAGACGGGGGCCGGACTCGGCCCCATTCTCGTTTGGAACCGGAGGGACGCGCGACATGACGAAATCAACTCTCTGGCGGTGGCTGATCGTGGCGGCGCTCTGCGCGCTCCTGCCGGCCGCCGCGGCGGCGCAGGAAAAGGTCATCCAGAAGACCACCGACAAGAGCGGCTTCGAGCGGCAGCTCACGGAGATCGACCTGATGCTGCAGACGGCGAATCAGCTCATGTCCGCCGGCCAGTGGGAGGAGGCGGCCGCCGAGCTGCAGAAGGTGGTGTCCGCCGAGCCCGACCGCATAGAGGGTTGGCAAGAACTGGCTAAGTGCTACAAGAGTCTCGAGCAGTACGACAAGGCGGCAGAGGCCTACCAGAAGGCGCACGAGCTCAACCCGCAGAGCCTCGACCTCCTGTCCAACCTCGGCTACGCGCAGCTCAACGCCGCCCAGCTGGACGGGGCGGTGGCGACGTACAACAAGATGCTCGCCATGGAAGCGCTGAACTACGACGCCAACGTGCACCTCGGGTTCATCTACCAGCAGCAGGAAGACACAGAGAAGGCCATCGCCTACTACGAGAAGGCGATCGAGGGCAAGGCGGACGACGTAACCACGCTGGGCTCGGTGGCCAAACTTTACGCCGACACCGGTAACGTCGAGAAGTCCGTCGAGATGTACGAGCGCGCCATCGCCGCTTCCACCGACGCCGCACAGAAGAAGGACCTGCGCTCGAAGCTGGGGCGGTCGCTCCTCGCGGTCAAGGAATACGACAAGGCGGTCGAGGTGTACGCCGCGCTGGTCGAGGCCGAGCCCGACAGTCCGGCGAGCCGCTTCAACCTGGGCATCTCGCTCATGCAGAGCAAGCGCGAGAAGGAAGCGATCCCGCACCTGGAGAAGGTGGTCGAGCTGCGCCCCGACTACGGGCAGGCGTACCAGTATCTGGCGCAGTGCTACAACGGCGCCGGCCAGTACAACAGGGCGATCCAGACCGTCCAGAAGGGTCTCGCCTCGTCCTCGGAAAAGGGCGGGCTGTACTACACGTGGGGGCAGTCGCTGGAGAAGCTCGAGCTCTACGAGGAGGCGATCGATGCCTTCCAGAAGTGCGCGAGTGATCCGGTCTACGGCGCGCACGCGAAGAGACAGATCCAGCGTCAAGAGGATCTCAAGAAGCGTGCGAAGATGATGAAGGGACAGGGCTGAGCGCACAGCTGCACGGTCCAGCGCAAAGGCCCTTCCGCCCGTCTCGCGCGGCGGAGGGGCCTTTGCGCTGAAAGAACCGCATGGACGGAAACTACCTGGGCATCGGTGACGGGCGCGGCCGCGTCGTGCTGGCCATGAGCGGCGGCGTGGACAGCGCCGTATCCGCCGTCGAGCTGGTCGAGGCGGGCTACGACGTCGTCGGGCTCACGATGAAGAATTACTGCTACGGCGAGGTGGACGCGCCCGAGCGCAGCTGCTGCTCGCTTGAGGCCATCGACGACGCGCGCGCCGTGTGCGGGCGGTTGGGCGTCCGGCACCTGGTGGTGAGCACCGAGGAGATCTTCGGCCGCGAGGTCTACGACGACTTCCTCTCCGAGTACCGCGCGGGGCGAACGCCCAACCCGTGCGTGCGCTGCAACAGCATCGTGCGCTTCGACACGCTGGCGCGCTACGCCCGGCGCCTGGGCGCGGAGCGCGTGGCCACGGGACACTACGCGCGCGTCTTTCGCGCCGCCGACGGCCGTCTCTACCTGGCCCGTTCGCGCGCGCGCGCCAAGGACCAGTCCTACTTCCTCTCCGGCGTGCACGGGGAGGCGCTCGAGCGCGTGATCTTCCCGCTGGGCGAGCGCGAGAAGCCCGAGGTGCGCGCCGCCGCGCGGCGCGCGGGCCTGGAGGTGGCGGAGAAGCCGGAGAGCCAGGAGGTGTGCTTCATCCCCGGCGGAAGCCTGCACGATTTCCTCGCCGGTAAGGTGGCGATGCGCCCCGGCGCGATCGAGACCACCGGCGGTGAGGTGGTGGGGTGCCACGAGGGACTCGCCGCCTACACGGTGGGCCAACGGCGGGGGACGGGCGTGGCGGCCGGCGAGCGCGTCTACGTGGTCGCGCTCGACCTTGCCCGCAACGTGCTGGTGGTGGGGGACGAGGAGGCGCTGCGCGCGCGCGAGCTGTGCTGCCGGCTCGCGTGGTTCGACGCGCGCTATGCCGGCGACGGCCGCTCCCCGCGCGCGCAGATTCGGTCGCGCAGCGCGGCGGCGGACCTGGAAGGGGTGCGCATCGAAGGCGACACGGCGCGCGTGACGTTCGTCGAGCCGCAGCGCGCCCTCGCGCCGGGCCAGACGGTGGCGTTCTACGACGGCGACGTCGTCGTCGGCTCGGGCGTGATCGACGGCGCCGCATAGGCGGCGCGCCAAGGAGGAACGCCATGCGCCGTTCGGGTCTGCTCGCGCTCATTGTAATGGCCGCGCTTCTCTTCGGGGGCGCGACCGGTGGCGCCCGCGCGGAGCGCATGGAGGTGCCGGGCTACGCCGTGACCGTGCACTACGAGCCGCGGCACGTCCGCGTGGGGCGCCGGGTGGCGGTGGTGAGCGCGGACGCGCTTCCGC
>JAOTVO010000289.1 GCA_029863355.1 Candidatus Krumholzibacteriia bacterium | reverse complement strand
GAAGTGCAGTATCGTCTGCACGATTGGTGCATCTCGCGCCAGCGCTACTGGGGCCCGCCCATTCCGATCATTCACTGCGGCACGTGCGGGCCCGTCGCGGTGCCGGAGCACGATCTTCCCGTCGAGCTGCCGTTCGTCGAGGACTTCAAGCCCGACGACTCCGGCGTGTCGCCGCTGGCGCGCCACGCGGAATGGTTTCACGTCCCCTGCCCGCAGTGCGGCATGGATGCTCGGCGGGAAACCGACGTGTCGGACACGTTCCTCGACTCGTCCTGGTACTTTCTACGGTATCCCTCTACCGAATTCGCCGACCGGCCGTTCGACCCCGCCCGCACCAAGATGTGGTTGCCCGTGACCACGTACATCGGTGGCAACGAGCATGCGGTGCTCCACTTGTTGTACTCGCGCTTCATCACGATGGTGCTTCACGAGTTGGGGTACGTGGAGTTTGCAGAGCCATTTCCCAAGCTCCGTGCGCACGGCTTGATCGTGAAAGACGGGGCGAAGATGTCGAAGTCCCGCGGCAACGTCGTCGTGCCGGACGCCTACATCCAGCAGTGGGGCGCTGACACCTTCCGGATGTACCTGATGTTTCTGGGCCCCTTCCAGGAAGGTGGGGACTTTCGTGACGAAGGGATCAGCGGGATTCGGCGGTTCCTCGACCGGGTCTGGACGCTCGGACACGAGGCGGCAACCGATGCAGCGGACCTGCCGGCGGACCTCGAGCGCAAGCTGCATCAGACGATCCGCAAAGTGACTGCAGACACCGAGGCGCTACGCTACAACACCGCCATCGCGGCAATGATGGAGTACGTCAACGCGCTGCGGAGCGCGGAGTGTGGCGGTCGGCGCGCGGTGGAGCCCCTCCTGGTGATGCTGGCGCCCTACGCACCCCACCTGTGCGAGGAGCTCTGGGCGGCCCTGGGGAACGGCGAGTCGATCTTCGTGGGTGGCCACTGGCCGACCTACGACGAGGACCTCGCCAGGGAAGACGAGATCGAGCTCGTGGTGCAGGTCAACGGCAAGCTGCGCGGCCGGGTCACCGTGCCCCGCGGATTGAGCGAGGCCGATGCGCTTGCGCGGGCGCACGCGGAACCGGGCGTGCGCAAGTTCATCGACGGCAAGCCAGTCCGGAAGGTCATCTTTGTGCCGGATCGGTTGGTCAACCTGGTCGTCTGAGCTCCGGATGGTCGGCTAGAGCCACCTGGCGATCAGATCGCCCACGACGTATCCCACACCCGCCACGCCCAGACCCACGACGAACATGTCCACTCTTGAGCGGATGATGCCACGCCCCGTCAACAAGCTGCGGGCAGCGCCGACGGCGAAGTGCGACAGCATCGCGATGACGAATGCCGTCCATATAGCGGTGGGGCCCCGGAGTACGAGGAACGGTGCGACGGGGATGAACGCGCCCACCGCGGTTGCGAGTGCCATGATCCAGCCCTCGCGAAGCGGTGTGGCGTAGGCTTCACCGATCTTCAGCTCTTCGCGTACTTTCTCCGCCAGGGCGCGCGCGGGATCGCGCATCACCTCCGCCGCCATCTGCCGTGCGCGTTGGAGCTCGATCCCCTTCGCCTCGTAGAGCAGGGCCAGCTCCTCCTGCTCGACTTCAGGCATCAAGCGGATCTCCTCGCGCTCCATCGCGATTTCGTGTGCGTACACCTCCTGCTCGCTCTTTGCCGCGAGATAACCCGACGACCCCATCGACAGCGCGTCGGCGAACATCCCGGCGACGCCGGTAATCAGTACGACGTGTGGCGCCACCGACGCGCCGATGACGCCCGCCACCAATCCGAGATTCGCAGTGAGACCGTCGTTGAAACCGTACACGACATTGCGCAGAAAGCCGCCCGACTCAGTGCGGTGCCAGGGCTCGCCGTCGCCCCCGGTGATTCCCGCCAGCGTCTCGGCATGCTGCCCGGATTCGCGGGCCAGCGTGAGGGACACGTCGTGCGCGGGGCCTCCGCCGGAGCGACGATGAAGGTTGAGATAGCCCTTGACCTCGCGCCCCTCCTCCCGCAGCAGGAGGTCGGGTGCCCCTGCTCCGCCAGCAGCTTCGCCCAGAGGGTCGTGTGCGCTCCTCGACCTCGGCGAGGCGGCGGCAGATGCTGCGATGTAACAGCAAGTCCTGCAAATATTTAGGTGGCCTGGGGCGGACGGAGCGCGGCGTGGCCGTGGGGCGCGATGCGACGTCAGCCAGCGCCGGCGCATCATAACTTGCAGAAGATGACGCTGTCTCTTGCGGTACCCGACATCCTGGTCGCGCGTGCCAAGGCCGGGGACGAGGAGGCCCTCGAAGCCCTGTTTCGGGCATTCGAGGCGCCGGTCTACAACCTGGCCCGTCGGATGCTGCGCAACTCGGAAGATGCCGAGGACGTGTTGCAGGAGACCTTCCTCGAGGTCGTGCGCAGCATCCGCGGGTACCGTGGCGATGGCGCGCTGTGGGGATGGGTACGCCGGATAGCGGCGTCGAAGGCGCTGATGCGCATTCGCCGCGAGCAGATCCGGACGACCGAAGAGCTGCTCGAGGAGAGCACGGGCCGAGCTGGCCCGCCCCTGGGACTCACGCTGGACCTCGAGCGCGCGTTCGAGTCGTTGAGCGATACATCGCGTGCCGTGGTGTGGCTGCACGACGTGGAAGGGTACACCCACGAAGAGATCGCCGAGATGATGGGCAAGACGGCGAGCTTTTCGAAGTCTCAGCTGTCGCGGGCACACGTGCGGCTGCGGCGCCTGCTGGGGCCGAGCGGAGAAGGAAGGTCGACATGATGCACTGTACGATGGACCAGTTGCTGGCCGAGCGGGACGGCGAGGGATCGCCGTGGGCGCGCCAGCACGTAGCGGAGTGCGCGGAATGCCGGGCCGAGCTCCAGGCGTTGCATCAGCGGGGGGCCGGGTTGCGGGCGCTCCCCGGGCGGCGCCCAAGTCGGGATCGCTGGCCGGCGGTACGGGGGGTGCTCGCCGCAGAGCGTCGTGCGAGGAGCCGGCGAACGGTCACGCGCTGGATGGGACTCGCCGCCGCGGCGACGCTCGCCGGCCTCGTGGCGACGCGGGCGTTCGGACCGGCGGTGACGCCGGTGTATGCCGCGGACCTTGCGCTGGCCAAGGAGGCGTCGGCCACGCTCGAGGAGCAGCTTGCGGCCTGGGATGGGCCCGGTCGGGTCATGTCAGGTCGGGAGGCCGCCATTGCGGCCGAGTTGGAGGATCGAATCGCCGTCATTGATGGAGCGCTGCCGGAGGTGACGCACGAGGCAAGACTCCTGGAGTTGTGGCAGCAGCGAGTGGAGTTGATGCAGCAGCTGTATACAGTCCGCGTCACGCGCGCTGCCTACGTCGCATTCTGACTGTCTACCGACTTCGAAAGGAACGAGCAATGAAGCGCATCCTACTGCTGGCAGGAGTGGCCATGCTGGCCGTGCCGGCGGTGACGCCGGCGCAGGAGCCCGCACCTCCTGCCCGAGAGCGTGAGGGCTACCGGGTATTCACGTGGAACGAGAATCGCGGCCGCATTGGCGTCATCGTCAGTGTCGAAGCGGACGCATCGACCGACCGCCTCGGTGCCCGCAT
>JAOTVO010000287.1 GCA_029863355.1 Candidatus Krumholzibacteriia bacterium | reverse complement strand
GCCACCGAGATGAGGAGCGGCCATTGCCAGTTCTCGAAGGCCGGCTTGGCCCAGGTGGGCGAGTTGAGGGCGAGGAAGGAGCCCAGCCGGGCGATGGTGAGGTTGATGCCGAAGGCGAATGACAGCTCCTTGCCCTTGAACCATTTGGCCAGCGCGGTCGTCACCGAGACAATGAGCGACTCGGCGCCGATGCCGAAGATGAGGCGGCCCGTCGCCATGACGGCGAGCTTGCCGGAGAGCGCCGTGATCACTGCCCCGATGAAGCAGAGCACGCCGAAGAGGAGTGTGGCCCGGCGCACGCCGATGCGATCGATGATGATCCCCCCGAGGAGCACCATGAAGATGTTGGGCAGGCTGTAGATGGCGTTGAGCGTGCCGATGTTCTTGTCGGAGAAGCCGAGCTGCTCCTTGAGGAGGTCGGCGATGGGACTCACGGCGTCGTAGACGTAGTAGTTGCCGAACATGGCCAGGCTCACGAAGATGAGCACGGCCCAGCGGTAGCTGGTTGGCGGCGGCGGCGCCACGGCGGCGGGCGTCTGGTTCATGCGCGGGCTCCTTTGCGGCAGGTCCCCGGTCTTCAGTCCGTGCGACTGAGTCTCTCCTTCCGGCCGAACAGGGCGATCCTAGCACGGGGTGCCGAGCGCCACCACTCCATTACAGAAAGAGATCCGGCAGCGGTTCCACCGACGGGTCCACCGCGTAGCGGGAAAAGTCGCTGATCCCCGCCGCGCGCAGGACGTCCTCGTCGATGAAGAAATTTCCCGTGCAGGCGCGCGCGGGCTGCGCGAGGATCCACTGCGCCGCGTCGGCAACGATCTCGGGCGTGCGCGAGCGACGCACCGCCTCTTCACCGCCGAGCAGGTTGCGGACTGCGGCCGTCGCGATGATGGTGCGCGGCCAGAGCGCGTTGACGGCTACGCCCGCCCCACGCAGCTCCTCGGCCATGCCCAGCACGCACATGCTCATCCCGTACTTGGACATGGTATAGGCGACGTGCGGGGCGAACCACGCGGCATCCATGGCGAGCGGGGGAGCGAGGTTCAAGACGTGCGGGTTCGGCGAGAGAGAGAGATGAGGCAGGCACGCCTGCGTGACGGCGAAGGTCGCGCGCACGTTGACTTGGTGCATCAGGTCGAAGCGCTTCATGGGGGTCTCGCGCGTGCCGGCCAGGTGGATCGCGCTGGCGTTGTTGACCACCGCGTCGATGCCGCCGAACGCCTCGACCGTGCGCGCCACGGCCGCCTCGATGTCATCCAGCGCGCGGACGTCGCACTGGCAGACCAGCGCGTTGCCGCCCGCCGCTTCTACTTTATCCGCCGCGGTGTTCAGCGTTCCCGGGAGCTTGGGGTGAGGGCGTACGCTCTTGCCCAGAAGCGCCACGCGTGCGCCGTCGCGGGCCGCGCGCACGGCGATGGCCTCGCCGATGCCGCGACTGGCGCCGGTGACGAGGATGGTCTTGCCGTTGAGACTCCCCATCGGACTTCGGCCGTCACAGTCCGCCCAGCGTCTCTTCGCCCTTGCGCGTGAGCTCCAGCCCCGCGTTCGTCTCGTTCACGAAACCGCGCTCGACCAGGTAGCGCAGCGCCTCGCGCTGGTTGTCGTGCTTGACCGCACCCGCTTCCCACTTGAGCGCGCTCCCGAACTCTGCAAAGCCCACGACGCCGCCCGTCTCGATCTGTTTGTCGCGGAAAACGCGCATGATCCCCAGCGCCGCTTTCTTCACGGAAGAATCCATTCCTTGCCTCCGCTTGGAGAACCGCCTCCCGAGTATACGCGACGGCGGCGCCCAGGGGCGAGCGCCCCCCTTTGTTCTTTGACACCGCCGTCCCCACGAGCTACCTTTTAGCCAATGCGCCTCCTCCTCATCAACCCCCGCTTCCCGGAGAGCTTCTGGAGCCTCAAGTGGGTGGTGGACACGGTGATGCCCGGCGTGCGCACGGTCAACCCGCCGCTGGGACTGGCCACCCTCGCCGCCCTGTGCCCGCCCCACTGGCAGGTGGAAATCGTCGACGAGAATACACGCTCTGCCCCGCTGGATCCGCAGGCGGACATCATCGGCGTGTGCGGCATGGGCGTGCAGTTTCCCCGCCAGCGCGAGCTGCTCGAGTACTACCGCGCGCGGGGGCACTTCGTGGTGGCCGGCGGGAGCTACGCCTCGCTCTGTCCCGAGGCGCTTGCGCCGCTCGCCGACACTGTGGTGGCCGGCGAGGCCGAGTACGTGTGGGCCGATTTCTGCCGCGACTTCGAGGCGGGCTCACCCCGGGCGCTCTACCACGAGACCGGCACCGTTTCCCTCGCCGACTCCCCGGCGCCGCGCTTCGACCTGCTCGACATCGGGCGCTACAGCGCGGTGAGCATGCAGTTCTCGCGCGGCTGTCCTTTTCGCTGCGAGTTCTGCGACATCATCGTCATGTTCGGCCGCCATCCGCGCACCAAGTCAGTGGAGCAGATCGGCGCCGAGCTGGACCGCCTGCGCCGGCTCGGTGTGCACGACGTGTTCTTCGTCGACGACAACCTCATCGGCGACCGCGGCCGCGCCAAGAAGCTCCTGCGCTTCCTGCGCGACTACCAGCGCGAGCACGGCTACCGCTTTCGCTTCGGAACCGAGGCATCGCTCAACCTCGCCCGCGACGACGAGCTGATGCGCCTGTTCGGCGAGGCCAACTTCGAGTGGGTGTTCATCGGCATCGAATCGCCGGACGAGGCGAGCCTCAAGGAGACCAAGAAGTTTCAGAACACGGCCGGTGATATTCTCGCCTCCGTGCGCGCCATCTACGCCCGCGGCATCGACGTGCACGCCGGCTTCATCGTCGGCTTCGACAACGACACCGTGGAGACCTTCGAGAAGCAGTACCGCTTCATCGTGGATTCCGGCATCCAGATGGCGATGATCGGGCTTCTCATGGCCATCGAAAAGACCCCGCTCTACGAGCGGCTCGAGCGGGAGGGCCGCCTCCAGCCCACCGCCTTCGGCGCGGACAATTCCAAGCTCGCCACCAACGTCGTGCCCAAGGGGATGACCTACGACGAGCTCGTCGACGGCTATCAGCAGCTCTACCGGCGGCTCCTCGAACCGCGGGCGATCGCCGCGCGCGTGCGCAACAAGGCTCGCCACTTCCGCGGCTCCGTCTACGGGCACCGCCGCCCGCCGCGCGAGGCGCTCGGCATCTTCGGCAAAGTGCTCCGGCGCGTCGCCGCGGAAAGCGGCGCGCGCGGACTCTACCACGTGTTCCGCTCGTTGCCCCTGGCGCGTCCCAGTCTGCTGCCGCTCGCCGTGCACGACTGGGTGGTCGGTATCTCCTTGCGCGACTACGTCCAGCGCCACTTCCACCGCGAGTTCGAGGCCGACCACCGCCGCGTCCGCCGGCACATAGAGGCCATCCAGCGCGGCTTGCAGCGCTACCTGCGTCAAGGTTCCCTGCGTGTGAGCTTCCTGGAGAGCCAGCACGGGCCGGCCACCGTTTCGCTGGCCATGACGGGAGAGTTGGGAAAGGACTTCTTCGCGCGGGCGACGCGTCAGATCGAGGGAGTGCTACGGGAGACGCGCGCTTCGGTTACCCTGCGCATCGAGGAGTTCCACG
>JAOTVO010000288.1 GCA_029863355.1 Candidatus Krumholzibacteriia bacterium | reverse complement strand
CTCGACGTAACGCGCG
Organism: Candidatus Krumholzibacteriia bacterium; assembly: GCA_029863355.1. The sequence continues at coordinate 3,565 of JAOTVO010000288.1, read as the reverse complement.
CCGGCGTAGAAGGGAACGAACGGCTTGCGGTCGGCCACGCGCGCGCCGGGCGCGATGCGCTCGCGCAACTCCAGCCCCACGTCGCGCGCGCCGGCGAAACCCTCCGATACCGGGGTCGTGAGCGCGGCGCGGTTGAAGTGGAAGGCGAGCGCGCCGGACGCGACCAGCAGCCCCAGCCCCAACCGCCGCGCGCGCGGCGTGGCAAAGGCCGCGGCGGCGTCGAAGGCGAGCCACAGCGCGGGCAGGACGAAGGGCAGGATGAAGCGGTCCTCGGCGCGCGGAGTGAACAGCGGGTTGACGAACGCCGGCCACAGCGCGGCGACGACGATGCCGCGCCGCCGCCACGCGCCCCAGAGCCCCAGCGCAAAGGCGACCGGCCCGAGGTGGCGAAAAAGCGCCGCCGCGTCCGCAGGGAGGCGCGTGAGGTAGCGCAGCGCCAGAGCCGGGGCGCCCGCTTCGGAGCCGAGCAGCGACCGTTTGGGCAGGAGGACCAGGTGGCCGGCGAAAGCGGAGGCGCCGGCCACGCCGAGCGCGTAAACCAGAACGAAGGACGCGCCGAGAGAGCGTACCTTCGCGGGATCGCGCCGCCAAACCACGCCCATCGCAGCCGCTACCGCCAGCGCCTCCGGGCGCGTCCCGGCGGCGAGACCGGCGAGCACGCCGGCGAGACCCGCCCGGGCGCGCAGGGCGGCGAGGAGCGCCCCCGTGACCATCGCGATGTAGAGCGCCTCCGACATGGTTGTGAGGGAGAGGCGCACGAATAGCGGTGTGACCGACGCGACCGCCGCGCAGGTCCAGGCGGTGGCGCGGCCGAAGCGGTCGCGCCCCATGAAATATAGCGCCAGCGCGGCGACGAGACCGGCCAGCGCGGAAACGGCCTGCGCGGCGCGCACGTCGTCGGCGACCACGAGCATGGCGAGCGCGACGGCGGCCGGATAACCCGGGGGGAAGGCGCCGCCCCCGGTGCGGCCGGCCGCGAGCTCCCGCGCCTGCGCGATGTAGTAGGTGCCGTCGTGCGAGACCAGGTCGAAAGAGGCCAGGAAGGGCGCGCGCACGAATACGCAGAGGGCGAGCAGGCCGGCGCAGGCCAACGCGTCCCGCCGCCGCGGGCCGGCTCGGGCCGGGCGATCCGCGGGCGCGTGGCGAGTCTTCTTCATGGCGGCTAGAGAAACAGAGGGGCCGGTCGGCGGACCGGCCCCTCGGCGCGGCGAGCTCGGCCGTCCGACCGCTAGAAACCCAGGGACTTCTTGCGCTCCTCGGCCGACGGCAGCTGGTCCTGCTTATCCGTGATCACCGGCAGGCGTGACGCGCGGTCGGCGTTGATCTGGACCCACTGCTTCTGGTCCTCGGGCACGTCCTCTTCGGGGTAGATCGCCTCCACCGGGCACTCGGGTGCGCAGGCGTCGCAGTCGATGCATGCGTCCGGGTCGATGTAGAGCATCTCGTCGTCCGCGTGGAAGCAATCGACCGGGCAGACGACGACGCAGTCGGTGAAGCGGCAAAGCTGGCAATTGCCGGTGACAACGTATGTCATTGGTGGCTCCTCGTAAACACCTGATGGATACGCACACGCGGGCCGCTGGCGCGACGCCGCGTTCATTGCAACGTTATACGGGCGCAGCTCCGCCTCGTCAAGTGCCAACGCGTCGTCGCACGAGCACCCATCCCGCCGCGCACGCCACCAGGCCGCCCCCGCCCAGGGCGCCGACGCCGACCGCGAGCGCGCGCTTCTTTCGGGCCAGCTTGTGCTGGTCGAGGGTGATCCAGCGCGTGTGCCCGAGCTCCTGCGCATGTAGCGCGCGGATCTCTCGCTCGTTGCGCATCAGCTGCTTGAAGACGTTGGAGCGCTCCTCCGCCCAGATCGAATCGGGTATCGCGTCGCGGCTGGCCCTGAGGCCCGCGTCCAACTGGCGCCTCTCCACCAGCTGCTCTCGCGTGACGCGGCGTTCCGCGACGCGCCCGGTGAGCGACTCCCGGAGGGCGGCGATCTCCGCCGCGCGGCTGAAGCCGGTGACGGCGGCCGTGGCCACCCCGGCCAGCCCCGCCGCGAGGAGCATCCATCCAATCACTTTTCTCATGAGCGAGGTATTGTTTCCGATCCGCGTGCCGCTGTCAACCCGTCATCTCCCCTGCGAGCCTCCCGAACAGCTCGCCCACCGCGCGCATGTTCTCGGACCATTGGGCGCGCTCGCGCACGATGCGCGCGTTCTCTTGGCGCGCGCGCCGACGCAGGTCGGCATCGCGCCACGCCTCGACCACGGCCAGCGCCAGACGCATGGGTTGCCCGGGCGGAACGAGCAACCCGTTGCGGCCATGCTCGATCCATTCGTGGTTGGCGGGGATGTCGCTGACGATGGGGAACAGGCCGCACGCCATGGCCTCGAGCAGTGACACCGAGGTGGTGTCGGAATGCGACATCGAGACGTAGAGGTGGTTCTCCCTGAGCAGCCCCGGCATGCGCTCGTGGTCGACGGTGCCGACGAACACGATGGCGCCGCTGCCGATGCTGCGCGCGGCGCGCTGCATCAGATAGCGCCGCTCGGACCCGTCGCCGGCCACGGTGAGCGTGGCCTGGGGCTGCGCTTCGTGGATTCCAGGGAAGGCGTCGAGCAACGTGGCCACGCCGTAGACAGGCTCGAGCTTCCGGTTGCTCAGTATGCGCGGCCCGGATGCGGCGCCTTCCTCGCCCGGGTGAAATACAGCGGTGTCTACGCCCAGGGGAAAGGTGAGAATCCGGTCGGCGGGAACGCCGAACGATCGAATCCGTTCGCTCATCGTCTCCGCGTCCGAGGTGACGTACGCGGCGTGGCGCAGGATTCGCCCCGCGCGCCACCTGTGGAAGACGCTCCGATCGGGGTTGGTCATCACGTCGCTTCCCCACGTGCTGAGCACCCACGGCCGGCGGCCGGCCAGCGCGGCGAGGACGCCGTAGTTGGGCAGAAAGTGGGCGTTGATGACGTGGGGGCGGAAGCTCCGCACCAGGCGGCGCAGCATCGGCGCGCGCAGGAGGTAGCGCACCGCGTGCGGGATCGCCGTCGTCACGCGGGCAAAACGGATCGGCGCCGGGAAACGGTCGCTCTCCTCCAGCGAAAAGGCGAGGACGTCCCAATGCTGGTCGAGAAAGTAACGCGCCCAGCGGTGCAGGTGCACCTGCCGCGCGTCACCGAGGAGCAGCAGCCGTGGTTCCTCTGCCCGTTTCGCGACCATGCCAGTTGCAGTGTAGGGGCGCCGAGGACCAGGTGTCAAAGGTTTGCTATTCCAACGAGTTGCGCGGAAATGTGGCGTTGACACCCCGGGCGTCCGGTATTAGGCTACCCCCTTGGCGGCCCCACCGCACGCCGTTCGGCGGGGGGAGCGGTGTGGGGCCCAGGAGAGTGATCATGAACAGGCGATGGATGGTGCTGGCGTTCGCCGCGACCGCGCTGGCCAGCTGTCAGAAGCACCCCGTGAGCGTTCGCGTCGACCCGCGCTTCAACAAGGTGGAAAAGGGGACGTTCGCGATCGAGAAGATCGCCGTGTTTCCTTTCTTGAGCGCACTCTACGACGCCGACGATCCCGACGGAGC
>JAOTVO010000286.1 GCA_029863355.1 Candidatus Krumholzibacteriia bacterium | reverse complement strand
GGAGATCGCCACCACGCAGGTGGACTCGGTGGCGACGGCCCGGTTGCCCGCCGGAGCCGAGGCCCTGCGCACGCTGGAGTTCGGCGACCGCATCGTGCGAGTGAACGGGGACACGGTCGCGACGTGGAACGATTTTGTCGCGGGGGTATCGGACGCGCGCGACAGCCTGCGCCTGGAGATCGCCGGCCGGGCCACGCCCGTCACGGCCGTTTTGGGCGAGGATGCCGATCGCCGCGCGGTGTGGCAGGCGATCGCCCCGCTGATCCCAGCCCGGATCGGCATTCTCGACCCGGGCCGGCCGGCAGCGCGGGCGGGGCTACGACCCGATGACCTGATCGTGCGAGCCAACGGCGATACGATCCGTTCCTGGAACGAGCTGCTCCACGCCATCTGGGCGAGTCCCGGGCGCGCCCTGCAGCTCGACGTGGTCCGGCGCGATCAGGTGTTGTCAGTGGCGGTCGTGCCCGATTCGCAGGTGGAGACCGATTCCACGTCGCCGCGGCCCGCGGTGTACGGCCAGATCGGCGCGTACCAGAATCTCCCCACGACCTACGTGCGGGAACCCCTGGGGCCGTCGCTGGTCGGTGGGGCGCGGCAGACCGCCGTCGCCGGTCTCACCATCGTCGTGTTTCTGAAGCAGCTCTTCACCGGCGAGCGCTCGGTGCGCGAACTGGGTGGTCCGATCCTGATCGGCCAGATCTCCGGACAGGTCGCCCGCCTGGGCGTCGATTCCTTCCTGATCTTCCTCGCGTTCTTCTCGGTCCAACTGGCGGTACTCAACATCCTGCCGATCCCGGTGCTCGATGGTGGCCACGTGGTGTTCCTGCTGGCCGAGGCCGTGCTCGGCAAGCCGGTGCCGCTGGTGTGGCGCATCCGGATGCTCAACGTGGGGTTCTGGGTGTTGGTGGGCGTGATGCTGCTCGCGCTGGGCAACGATGTCCTCCGCTTCTTCGGCTAGGAGCGCACTCGACGGCTTCGCGGCCGGGCGCACGCCGGCGACGCGCGTCGTCGCCGTGATGGCCGCCGCGTATTACGGCACCCCGCCCGCGGCGCGGGAGCCACTGCGCGAGATCATGGGCATCATCGAGCGCGAGGCGCCGGGGATCGTGGCGCTCGAGGGCCAACAGGGCGGCGCCGGGTTTGGGATTCGGCCCCTGGAGCGGCCGTTCCCAGCTCGGGCGGAAGAGGAGCTACGCCGCGCGGCGCGAGCGCTGCTGGCGACGGGGTGGGGGATGGATCGGCGCGGGGTGGAGCCGACGGCTGCGGCGTCCGCGCGGACGCCGGGCTGGTGGACGCGGGTGGTGCGTGCCGTGCGAGGGCTGTTTAGCGGAGCGTCCTGAGGCCCACGGCCACCGCCGCGGCGACGGCAGCCAACGCCGCGACGATCGCGAGCCAGCGTAGGGTTCGGGCCGGTTTCACCCGCACCGCAGGTCGGGTGGTCGTGACGGGCGCCCGTCCCACGTCGGCGGATGGCCGGAGACGCTCATCGACCTCGGCGAGGTCCGCCAGGAGCTCGTCGGCGTCCCGGTAGCGGTCGTCGGGGTGTTTGGCGAGACACTTCATCACGATGCGTTCGAACCGGCCCGACAGCTCGGGCCGTCGCTTGCGGAGGGCGGGCGGCGGTTCCTCGACGTGCATCCGAGCCAGTTCGAACCAGTCGGCCGATGTGAAGGGTACGTCGCCCAGCGCGGCCTTGAACAGCGTGACGCCAAGCGAGTAGAAGTCCGATCGGTGGTCGAGCGCGCGGCCCTGGGCCTGCTCGGGCGAGAGGTAGTGCGGGGTACCGATCGTCATGTTGATGCCAGTCGACGCCGCATAGTTGGACACGGCGCGGGCAATGCCGAAATCCGTCAGGACGGCGCTGCCGTCGGCGCGCAGCAGGACATTGCCGGGCTTGATGTCGCGGTGGATGATCCCCTGCGCGTGCGCGTAGCCCAGGCCGCGCGCGACGTCCTGGGCGATCCGCACGATGTCGGTCTCGGGCAGCGGCCCGTCGCGAGCGATGCGGTCGCCGAGGCTGTCGGCGCACAGGTCCATGGTGAAGTAGACGTGGTCTCCCTCGCGAGCGATGGGGCCGATGCGGACGATGTTGGGGTGGGCGAGGGTGGAGGCCGTCTCGCTCTCGTGGCGGAACCGGGGCTCGAACTGGGGGTCCCCGGCGTAGCGCGGTTTGAGCACCTTGACGGCGACCTGGGTGCCGGCGCGATCCTGGCCGACGAACACCCAGGCGAAGCCGCCCTGGCCGAGGAGGCGCTCGAGGCGGTAGGGGCCGAGCGAGCGACCGAGGAGATCCGTGGGGGTGCTGGTCATTGGGCGCGGGCCGAGGCCCCTTTACAAGGATCGAATGCCCCTCTAACTTACTGTGCTAACGACAATTAGGGAACTGTTGGCGATGCTTGACCAGACGACGCCGGTTCGGAAGTACGGGCTGCACGACCGCGACACGGGATCGACCCGGGTGCAGATCGCGCTGCTCACCGAGCGGATCAACAGCCTCACCGATCACTTCCGAGTGCACGCGAAGGACTTCCATGGCCAGCGCGGCCTGCTCAAGATGGTGAGCAAGCGCCGCCGCCTGCTGGAGTACCTGAAGCGGACGGACCTCGAGAAGTATCGGCAGCTCATCGACGAGCTGGGTCTCCGCCATTAACCGCTGCAGGCGTCGCGCCGGGCGCCCCGGGCAAGAGCACCGGGGCGCTCTGGCGTATGCACCATTGCTCGGGAACTGAGAACAGACGTGAAACACGTTGAGCGCACTTTCGGGGGGCGCCGGATGCGCCTCGAGGCCGGGCGGCTGGCCAAGCAAGCGGCGGGGTCGTGCCTGCTGCAGTTCGGGGAGACGGTGGTCTTGGCGACCGTGACGGTCTCCGACAACATCTCCGCGCTGCCGTACTTTCCCCTCACTGTCGAATACCGTGAGAAGAGTTACGCCGCCGGCAAGATCCCCGGCGGGTTCCTGAAGCGCGAGGGTCGACCATCCGACGAAGAGATCCTCTCGGCCCGCGTGACGGATCGCTCGATCCGGCCGCTGTTCCCCGAGGGATTCAAGAACGAAGTGCAGGTCTTCGTTTACGTGTTGTCGGCCGATCAGGAAAACGACGCGGATGTGCTCGGCGTGACGGCCGCCTCAGTGGCCCTGTCGCTCTCCCGGGTGCCATGGAAGGGTCCCATCGCCGCGGTGCGCGTCGGCCGGACGGATGGGACGTGGATTCTCAACCCCACCTTCCAACAGCTCGAGTTCTCCGACGTCGACATGATCGTGTCGGGGTCGCGCGACTCGATCGTCATGGTCGAAGGTGGCGCACTCGAGTTGAGCGAAGCCGACATCGTGCAGGGACTGGAGCTGGCCCACGGCGGCATTCGCGAGTTGCTCGATGCCGAAGACGAGTTGCTCGAAGGCATGCGGCAGCCGAAGATGGAGTGGACCAAGGTGGAGCCGCCGCCGGTCCTCGTGACCCGCGTGAGAGAGTTGGCGGCGGCACGCATCGCCGAAGCGCTGAATCTCCCCGAGAAGCACGAGCGGGCGCAGGCGCTCGCCGCCCTGCGGGCGACCATTCAGGGTCAGCTGGCTGCGGAGTTCCCCGA
>JAOTVO010000030.1 GCA_029863355.1 Candidatus Krumholzibacteriia bacterium | reverse complement strand
GTCCGGGTTGGGCCGCTCGCAGTTGAGGCTGGGCGGCAGGACCTTCTCGTGCAGCGCGTACACGGCCTTGAGCATCCCGGCCGCGCCGGCCGCGCCCTTGAGGTGGCCGATGTTCGATTTCACCGACCCCAGGGCGACGGATCCGGCCGGCAGTCCGAAGTCCGCGAAGGCCGCGACGAGGCTCTCCACCTCGGCCACGTCACCGACGCGCGTCGAAGTGCCGTGCCCTTCGATCAAGTCGCCGGCGCGGGGGCGCACCCCCGCCGTCTCCCAGCCCCGGCGCACGGCCAGGCGTTGCCCGATGGGATTGGGCGCGGTGATCCCCTTGCCCTTGCCATCGCTCGAGCCGCCCGCGCCGCGAATCACCGCGTAGATGCGGTCCCCCGCCCGCTCCGCGTCCTCCAGCCGCTTCAGTACGAAAACGACCGCTCCCTCGCCCATCACGAAGCCGTCGGCGCCTTCGGCGTAGGGGCGTGTACCCGTCGCCGAGAGCGCTCCGATCTTGCAGAACTTCACGTAGGTCTGCGCGCTCATGTTGGCGTCGATGCCGCCCGTTACCACGGCGTCGTAGTGGCCTTCCTGCAGACCCTCGATGGACGCGCTCATCGCCGCCATCGCCGACGCGCACGCCGCGTCGGTCACGTAGTTGGGTCCGCGGAAATTGAAGATGGCGGCGATGCGACCGGCGATGATGTTGGCCAGCTCCCCGGGCATGGTGTCCTCGGTGATCTCGGGAAAGCGCCCGCGCACGTTGCTCAGCATCTCCTCGCGAATGCGCGTGCGGACGTCGCCGGGGAGCGTGGCGAAGCTCGGCGCGCGGTCGAGCTCGCCCGCGTACTCGGGGAACAGGATGCGCAGCGCCGTGAAGAGGTGCTGATCTCCGCCCATGGCGGTGCCGAAGATCACCGCGGTGCGCTCGGCGTCGAGCGGTCTCTCCGGGTAGCCGGCGTCGGCCAGCGCTTCGCGCGCCGCCACGATGGCCCACTTCTGCGCGAGGTCCATCACCTCGCCCACCTTGGGCGGTATGGGCAGGCGCCACGCGAGCGGATCCCACTGCCAATCGCGTACCCACCCGCCGATCTTGGAGTAGCTCTTGTCCGGGGCCTTGGGATCGGGGTCGTAGTAGAGCGCCGCGTCCCAGCGGTCCTTGGAAACCTCGCTGATGCAGTAGCGCCCCGACTTGAGGTTGTGCCAGAACGTTGGCGCGTCGGGTGCGTCGGGCAAGATCGCGCCCACCCCGACGATGGCGACCGCCCTGTGTGCCGTGGACTTCATCGTGGGTGCTCCCGTCGTGGTCATCGCGTGCCGCGCCCATAGAGCGCGTCCGCCATCTGGTTCATGTCCGCCATGAGATCCGCTTGCGCGGCGATCGCCTCGGGCAGGCGCAGCGTACGGGCTACCGCCTCCCCCTCGCTCCCGGGCGCTTCCTGACAGGCGACCACCCAGCGCGCGCCCTCCGACGCCACCCTGAGCGCCGCCTCGCGCGCGCCGATCCGCGCGACGACGGCGAGCGTCTTGGCGTCGAGGCGCCTGTCCGTCTTCTCCACCGACGATCCCTGCGCGGCCCGCGCCGCGCGTCGCGCCGCCGCCGCCGCGCCCTCCGCCAGCGCCACCAGCTCGCCCAGGCGGAACATCACGTGCTGGTTGCGCGTGAGCCGCTCGACCCGGGCGCGCTCCAGGAGTGCCGCCAGCGCGTGCAGCGCCAGCGCCGCCGCTCCCGCGCCGCACACCGGGTACTCCGCGTGCAGCCCTTCCATGCGGATCCCCTCTTCGCGGTAGTGCTCGCCGCGCGTCTTCAGGTGCAACTGCCAGCGGTCGCGCAGGATCGTCATCTCCATGATCTCGGAGGTCCCCTCGTAGATCGTGGTGATGCGCACGTCGCGCTTGATCTTCTCCACCATGTACTCGCGCGAGTAGCCGTAGCCGCCCAGGGCCTGGATGGCCGCGTCCGCGGCCGCGTTGCCCGCCTCGGTGGCGAGGTACTTCGCGATCGCACCCTCGGTGTTGAGCGTCCCCTCGCCCGCATCGATGCGCTGCGCCGTCTCCTCGATGAACGCGCGCGAGATCTCCAATCGCACCGCGTGCGGCACGATCAGCTTGTGCGTGAAGCCCGGCTTCTCTGAGAGCGGCCCGCCGGCCTGGATGCGCGACGTCGAGTACGGGATCGCGCGGTCCAGCGCCGCCCACCCCGCACCCAATCCGAAGGCCGCCACCATCAGGCGCGTGTATCCGAAGACGAGCTGCGCCTGCAACAGACCCTGCCCCTCCACTCCACCCAGAAGATGGTCGGCGGGGACGGCGACGTCGTCGAGCGCGAGCGCGGTGGTGTTGCTCGCGCGAATGCCGTGCTTGTCCTCCGGCTTGCCGTGCGTGAGGCCTTCGGCGCCGCGCTCCACGACGAACCAGCTCGCTCCGCCCGGCGCGCGGGCCAGGACCGTGTAGAGGTCGGCGTAGCCGCCGTTGCTGATCCACATTTTGTTGCCGCGGATCTTGTAGCCCACTACGCGGCCGCCTTCCTCCACCGGCGTGGCCGTGGTACGCAGGGCGGCCAGGTCGCTCCCCGCCTCCGGCTCGGTGGCGGCGTACGCCATGAGCAGGTTCTCCTCGGCGATGCGCGTCAGCCAGTGCGCCTTCTGCGCATCCGTCGCGCCGAAGATGATGGGGTCGCAGCCCAGGAAGGTCGCGAGCACGCCCGTCGCGACCCCCAGGTCGACGCGCCCCAGCGCCTCGCACACGCGGTAGACGTCGAAGGCGCCGCCGCCCATGCCGCCGTACTCCTCTGGGATGAAGAGGAGCTGGATGCCCAGCCTCCCGCACATCTCGCGGATCAGTTCGACCGGAAACTCGTCTCTCGCGTCCAGGTCGAGGAGCGTACGGTCATCCAACCGGCTGGAGGAGAATTGCGCGATGGCGGAAAGTGTGAGGGCGATGGTTTCGCGGTCGAGACCCTTGTGCATGTGCGAGTCCTCTCCCGATGCGGGCGGGACGCGGCCCCGGCTGCCCGGCCGCGGAACGCCCCGCGCCCGTGCGAAATTAAAAGGAAAATATCATCTTTTTGGCTGCACTGTCCACCGCTAGGTCCGCACCCGGCCCGCCGGAGTAACCAACTGGGCGACCATCAGATGCAACCGAGCCCAGGGGTGCCGCCTGCGCCGCCGCCTCGAGCGCGCCGCTCACCCGCCGGGGCCGGTGGTGAGCATCTCCCGGAGCCGCCGCGCCTGGGCGTTGGCGGGGTCGACCGCCTGGAGGCGATCGAGGAGGCGCAGCGCCTCCGCCGGGCGATCCAGGTGCAAGCCGAAAAGCAGGGCCGCGTTCCACAGGAGCGCGGGGTCGTTCTCGTGGTAGCGCAGGCCGGACGCGATCACCGCTGCGGCCAGTTCGGGCTCCCCGCGCTGGGCGTAGAGCACGGACAGGTCGGTGCAGATCCCCAGGTGGGCGGGGTCGACCTCGTTGCCGCGGCGGTAGAGCTGCAGCGCCTGCGTCGTGTCGGCCCTCGCCAGCACGATCTTGCCCAGGTTGTGCAGGGCGGCGGGGTAGTCGGGGTCGAGGGCCAGCGCGCGGCGGATGGCGGCCTCTGCCGCCTGCTCGTCCCCGAGGTTGCGCAGGCACACGCCGAGGTTGTTGTGGAAGAGCACGCCTCCGCCCCCCGAGAGCTCGATCGCGTTTCCGTACTCCTCGGCGGCGAGGGCCCATCTTTTCTGCTGCTTGTAGATCGACGCGATCGACGCGTGCTGGTAGGCAAAGAAGCGGTCGGGCCGATAGAGCGGCAGGTGGACCAGCACGGCGGCGAGGACGAGCACCGCCGCGGCGGCGAGCGCGACCCGCCGCTCCCGCCCCGGCAGCGCCCCCCGCGCCACGCCGGCCCTCGCGAAACGCACGATCCCCACACCGGCGGTGCCCGCGAAGAGCAGGAGCACCGGTGTCGCCGGCAGCCGGTAGCGTGCGGTGACGAAAAACGCGAGCAGGGTGAGGAAGTAGCTCCACAGGAACGCGTGCACGACCGCCAGATCGCGCCGCCGCTTCCAGCTAAGCACGATGCCCAGGAGGGCGAGCGGCGCCAGCAGGCCGAAGCGCGAGGGTGTCCAGCGCAGCACCCTCGAGTAGCGCTCGTAGAAGTTCAGGTCGAAGTGGTTCGGGATCTCCAGGCCGTTCCAGAACAGCGCCGTCTTCCGGACCAGGAGGCGCGCGAAGGCGCCGGGCTCGGCCCCGATCCAGGCGACCCCACGATCGAACCAGAAGCGCGACACCTCGCTCGGGCGCAGCCGCCTGCCCTCCGCGCGCTCGGCCTCCACGGTCGCGCCGCGCTCTAGGTGCGATTCCATCCACGAGGGGACGTTGAAGAGCCCGTGGGCGTCCGGGTTGTTGCCGATGTAGAAGTTGATCCCCCCGTTGCTCGTCGTCAGGACCCGGTCGTGTCCCACGACGAGGTTGCGTACGGTGGCCGGCGCGACCATCGCGCCCGCCCCCACCAGGAAGAGCAGGCCGATCCGCAGCGCCGCCGCTCGGCGGAGGCGATCGCGCCACGCCAGGCCGGCGACGATGAACGGCAGCGTCGCCAGGATGTTCGGCTTGCCGAGCGCGGCGAGGCCGAGGCACGCGCCCGCCAGGAGCACGGCCTTCCCCGAAGGGCGCGCGGGTCGATCGCCTTCCGGGTGGAGGATCAGGAGGCCCGCGGTGACCATCGTCAGCACCCACGTGATCTCGAGGAGCTCGCCGGTGAAGAAGATGAAGGGCTGGTACAGGCAGGCCAAGACGCCGACCGTCCACGCGACGGTGCGGTCGAAGAGCCGGCGGGCGAGCACCCACAAGAGCGGCGCCAGCGCCGCGCCCACGACGGCCTGCGCCAGGTAGACCCCGAGGATGCTCTTCCCGGTCAGCAGATACACGAGCGCGAGGAAGTAAGGATAGAGCGGACTCGAGTGAAAGAAGATCCCCGAGCCGAGAAAGTCGCCGCCGAGGATGGCGAGGCCGCGCTCGTGGTAGGCCAGCGGGTCCGCGGTCGGAAAGAGGAACGCGGGGTTGCCCCTGATCTCGAACAGGTAGGCCAGTCGCAGCAGCAGGGCTGCGAGGAACAGGCCAAGGTGTGGCGCACGACCACGGAGCAGGTCTCGTACGTTCCCGGTCATCTCGGAGCGAGCATACGGCCACCCGGACTGAATTGCCATCAATTGACGCCGGGACCGGCGTGGGGGCGGACCGCTGCCGAAACCAGCGCTAGTCGGAGGGGCTCCCGCCGCCGTCGCCCGACGGCGGCAGCGTCTTGTCGATCAGCTTGCGCAGCGCCTCGCGGTCGGGGTCGAGGAGCGCGGCGACGCGCTCCCGGTCGACGGTCGCCACGATGATGTGGCCGATCTCGCTCTTCACGTCCGAGAACAGTCCGTGGTGCTTCATCCTGGCCGCCTGGTGCTGGTTGTCCTCGGTGGGGCTGACGAAGTGCACTGACACCGCCTTGTAGCGGTGGATCAGAAAGAGATGGGCGAGCGTCATCAGGCGCTTCTTGCGCAGCCCCAGGTCGAAGGTGTTCTGGTCGCGCACGGAGATGAAGCTCTGCCCGCGGCGATCCAGGATGTTGGTGAAAACGACGTTGGCCAGCGCCTGCCCGCCGTCGCTCACCAGGCCCAACTCCAGGAGCTCGGAACCGGCCCGGTGCGGGTGCAGAACCACGCGCATCGGCGCGGGGAGATCGTAGTGCGCGCGCCACATTTCCAGCCACTCCTCGAGCAGCTTCTTCGGCACCTCGGTCTGCACCAGGTGCTGGAACTGCGTCGAACCCTTGCCCATCGCCTTGGTGCTCGCCGTGCGCCCCGATGACGCCATCAGCGCGCCGTCCTGGCGCATCCCGCCCACCAGCGTCTGCGGCGTGCGGTATGGCGATTCCAGCAGGCGGAACTTCCGTTGCAGGCGCGCCAGGGCGAGCATCCCGTCCTGGCGCAACGCCGTCGCGAATTCCTCGGCCGCCAAGCCGTCGATCTGGTGCCCGCCATAGGTGATGAAGTTGAAGACGTAGCCGAGCTTGCCCAGCTCTTCCGGGAAGCGGCGCATCTCGTCATCGCTCATCCCCGTGGTGTCCCAGTTGAAGGACGGCGAGAGGTTGTAGGCGAGCATCTTGTCCGGGTAGCACGCGTGGACCGCCTCGGCGAAGCGGCGCGCGTCCTCGAGGCGCGCCGTCTTGGTCTCCATCCACAGAATGTCCGCGAAGGGCGCCGCGGCCAGCGACTTGGCGACGGCGTAATCGATTCCGCTCTGGACGTGGAAGTAGCCCTCCGGGGTCCGCGTCCGTTCGCAATCCCAGATGATGCGAATCCCCATCGCCTTGGCCTTCTCGGCCGCGGCAACGAAGGACTCGGTGCCCGCGAAGGCGCGCCATTCCTCTACGCTCATCTCGAAAGTCTCGCTCTCCCCGATGCGGAACTCCATCACGTCGGCCACCGCCTGGCCGAAGGTCTTGAGCCCGGCCTGGGCCTGCCACACGTCCACATATCGGCTGACGATGCGGTCCAGGAGGAGCCCCACGTTCGCCCCCTCCCCGTGCCCTTTGGCACCCTTCTCGATATCGGCTGACAGGCCCGTGCGCTCGAGCCATGCGTCCGCCACCTCGTATTGGCTCTCCGACAGCGCGAAGAGCAGGTGCCCGCGAACCTCCGAGACGCCGTGCGCGTGAAGCTTGCGCAGAATGGCCAGGTAGCCGGCCTTGTAGCTGGGCAGTTCGATGTTCGTCGCTCCGAGTATGAACGGCTGATCGCGCTCGTCGCTGCGGCTCTCGACGAACGTCGCCGATTCGGCGTCGGTGCGCGCCACGATGATGCCGGGCACCCGCATGACGTCGAGCTGAAAGCGCGCGGCGTTGAGCCGCTTGATCTGCTCGTCTTGAGGCACCAGGACCTTGCCGCCCTGGTGGCCGCATTTCTTCACGCCCGGTTTCTGATCCTCGATGTGGTAGCCGGGCACGCCCACCTCGGCGAAGCGGCGGATGAGGTTGCGCACGTGAGCGTCGCCGCCGTGCCCGGTGTCCGCGTCGGCGATGATGAAGGGCCGGTAGTCGACAACGGGCGTGGACCGGCGCTGCTCATCGGTCATGTGCACGCGCGCGAAGTGCTGGTTCTTGTCGGCGGTGAGCAGCGCGCGCACGATGGGAGCCGCTTCGTCCGGCACCTGGCTCAGCGGGTAGCTGGCCAGGTCGGCGCCCGGATCCTCCGAGATGGAGCCCTTGGCGGAGGTGGCCCAGCCGCCCAGGTAAATGCCTTCGACGCCGATGCGCTTCATGGTCACGGCCTGGCCCGGTGAGTACGGTCCGAACGTGGTGATCGAGCGGCGCTCGGCGAATAGCTCGCGCAGCCGCGCCCAAAAGGCCTCCGCCGCCTCGCGCGCCACGGTGTAGTCGCTGGCGATGGTGCCCTGTTGCTCGGCCACTTCGCGCGGCGAGTAGAGCCGGACCACGCCCTCGAAGCGCGGGCTCTCGAACCACTCCCTGGCCGCGGCTACCTGGCGGAGGAACGTGCTCATTCCTTGCTTCCATCCTTTCTCGACGACGGACTCGCCGCGGCGAAATCCAGGTTGTGGGTGATCCTGGTGCCGTCCCGGCGGAACGCGTCCATGAAGGCGCGGATGCGATTCTTCGCCTCTTCCAGATCGTGGTTGTCGAGGTTGATGTTGAGCAGATCGATGTACCACGGCGCCTTGACCGCGTCGGCGACGTAGGCAGCCGCGATCTCGCGAACGATGGGCAGCGTCGTCCGCTTGGACACGTCGTGGACGTCGCGGTTGCCGGCGCGCTGGAGCTTCTCGTACTCCTCGTCGAGGAGCCGCTGGAAGTGATCGGGCGTGAGGCGGTCCCCCGCCTTGAGGCCCGTCTCCGCGTCGCCCTCGGTGAGCGGCGCGCCTTTGTGCAGCCACTCCCAGAGGATGCTCAGGCGGATCTCGCCCGTGGCCATGTCTTCCATCAGGTAGAGGACGTCGTCGTTGCCGAAGAAATCGGCCGGCTTGAGCGCGGCGGCCTGGAATCCCTGCTCGAATGCGTTGCCGTATTGCAGCGCGACGCTCAGCAGATCGCGCGCGCCGCGGATCGTGCGCGGCGCCGGCTCCAGGAGCGTCAGGCCGTCGGCGTCCGCCTGCGTGTACGTGAGCGGGGGGAAGTCGCGTCCCAGCTGGTTGTCCGCGCCCGCCTTCTCCCACACCGGGCGCACGATGTGCACCATCTTCCAGTGCGCCACCCACTTGCCGCTGGCCCCCTCGCGCTGCTCGCGCTCGGCGCCCGCCACGGCCTTGCGCATGGCGCTGGCCACCCCTTCCTCCGAGCCCACGGGAATGTTGGGCTCCATGCCGCCCTGCCACAGCGCGCGGCGCCCCCGCGCGTCGGGCGTGTTGACGGCTCGGCGCACGCGGTCCTCGTAGTTGCGCATGTAGCCGTAGGTCATGGTGATGGCGTCGATGTTCGGGTTGTGGAAGCCACGGTCCCACGCCATCGCGTCGGAGACACTATTGATGTAGTCCCAGCGTCCCGTGTTGTAGCCGACGAAGTGACGTCCCAGCGCGGCGCGGATCTCCATGAGTTGGAAGCTCGCCTCGAGCTGCTCGACGAGGACGTAGACTTTGATCGTGCCCTCGCCGAGGCCCAGGTGCGCCTCGAGGGCCGAGAGGATGTCGTTCCACACGGCGGCCTCGCCGGCGGTCTGTATCTTGGGCAGATAGAGCACCACGGACGCGCCCGCGCGCGCGAGCGCCTCGTGGTTGTTGACCACGTAGAGAACCGCATCGACGATCGACGCCGAGAAGCCGGCGCCGTCGGCGCGGCGCACGTGCCGGTCGTCCAGGTGCAGGCCGCGCGCGCGGAACATCTTGGTGGTGAAGTCGAGTTGCCGCCGCCAGTCCCCGATGATGCGGCGCCCGAAGAACCCCTCCGCCCACGCGTTCATCTCCGCGGCTACCTGCTCGGCCACGCCCATGAAGACCGCGTCGCGATCGATGGCCAGCTTGAGGTTGCGCTGGTTGTCCAGTGCCATCGTCGACACCTGGCCCAGGGCGTCTTCGCCGTCGAACATCCAGCCGTCCGCGCCCGAGAGGAGTGCGTAGGCGACGTTGCGGATGCTGCTGGCGATCGGGGCCCGCGGCTTGGCCCCGGGACCGGTGCCCTGTATCCACTGCCGGCGCAGATCGTCCGGGATGTCGCCGCCAACGAACGACCCCTCGCGGGCGTCACGCACGCGGATCCCGGTACCGGGCACGACCGCGTCCGGATCGAGGAAAGCGATGCGGCGCCCGTCGCGCGCCCGCGCCGCTCGGCGCGCGATCCGCGCTTCCATCGCCGCGCGGCGTTCGTCGTCGAGGCCGGCCAGGACGCATAGCGCCGCCTTGACCGCTGGAGTGATGACGTCCGCGTATGCGGCCTCCACTCCCGACCGGAATGCCAGCTCCGGCACGCTCATGTCGCTTTCACCTTTCTCGTTGTGGAGCCCCGACTCCCATTTCCGAGGCTTCGGGCGCCGCCCAGGGTAGCAGGCATCCCCCGGAGCGCATAGCACGGTTTTGTGATTTGGACTGGACGGTCCCGTGCCCCCGGAGAGTATGATCGACGCGTCACCGGGAGCCGCGGGCAGGCGCCATTCCCTTAGGGTCGCCGGCCGTGGGCCGCGTCACGGTCGCGCGAAGACCGCATACTGGAGGTGTCCCATGAATCGGTGTTGGATATCAGTTGTGTTTCTGGCTGCTCTCGTCGCGCTGGCTTTCGTGGCCTGCGGAGACGACGAGACTCCCCCGGTCACGGGTGGCGGCCCGCCGGACGCCACGGCACCGGGGGTCGACAGCGTGGTCGCCGTCGACGACCACCACGTCGAGGTCTATTACGACGAGGCCGTCCAGAAGGAGTCGGCGGAGCGAGCCTCGTACTACACCATCGTCGAAGGAACGCCGTCACCTGTCGCGTTCGGCGCGGTACCCGGCGACACGCTCGTCCTGAGCTCGGTCTCGCTCAAGCCCGACGGCAAGACCGCCGTGATCTCGATGGTCGACCTCATGTCCGACGTGCCCTACGACCTCTCCGTGTGCTGCGTCCGGGACGTGAGCGGCAACCAGATGGCTGCGCCGCTGACGACGCCGTTCGCGGGGACGTCCGCCCAGGACAATACCGCGCCGGAGATCGTCTCCCGCTCGCCGGCGCCGGACGCCACGGGTGTGGGGACGGGGCAGTCCGTGGTCATTCAGTTCTCCGAGATCGTCGTCGGATACACCGTGTTGGATGGGCTCTCGTGGACCGGTGGTGGGGGTGACGTGCTTTGGGATATCGAGAGCGAGGATGAAATCACGTTCGTCATCACACCCGTGCTGCCGCTCAGCACCAACACGCTTTACACGGTGTCGTTGACTGGTGTGAGCGACTATAGCGCCAACGTCATGCCCATGGTCGAGTGGTCATTCAGAACGAGGACCACGCCGGATACGACGCCGCCCGCGCTGGTGTCCTCCAGCCCCTCAGACGGGCAGACGAACGTCAGCGTCGATGCCAATCTCGCGTTCACCTTCTCCGAAGCGATGGATCAGAACCAGTTCCAGCCCTTGCTCACGCCCAACCCCGGCGACGGCCTTCTTGTCTGGTCGAACGGCGGCCGGACGGTCACGTTCGACCCCGACCTGCCCCTGCAGGACGACACGCAGTACCTCCTGTTCATCCTCCCCGGGGAGGTGCGCGACCTGGCCGGCAACGGGATCGCCAATCCCGTGAGCATCCGCTTCTCCACCGGGCCGAACTTCGCCACCGGTTCCTTCGCCGGAAGGGTCAGCGGAGACCCGGGCACCCCGACCGCCAACCCCGCGGGAGCGGTCGTCATCGCGCCGAACGTCCTGCCCTTCAACGGCAACGACGACTTCGACGTCATGGGCAGCGACGTCGTCGATTCGGGCGGAGGTTCGAACTACAGCATCTCGGCGCTCCCCGACGGGGTGTACTACCCGGTGAGCGCGAAAGACTCGAACGGCGACGGCGACATCGATCCGGACAAGGGCGACGCCATCGGCGCCTACGGCTTAGACATCAGACAGATGGACATGATCCCAGACAGCGTCGTGATCAGCGGCGGCAATGCCGTGAACAACGTCGATTTCCCGCTGTTCGATCAGAGTGCCGTTGCCGGGACCTTCGCCTACGACGGGACCATGTACACGGGCGACTACCAGGTATACATCGGCGCTTTCGACGTGAACGGTTTCGACATCAACAACCTCGGCCCGCCCGACTTCGGGACGGACGAATGGTGGCCGTACAACGTCCAGTTCGGAATGAGCGAAATGGACACGCCCGGCTTCGCGGCCGGTAATTACTACATCGGCGCCTACATGGACGTGGACCCCTTCGACGTCGCGGGCTATAACCCCGCCACCGATCCCGCCGGTTTCTACGGCGGTGTACCCAACCCCACGGCGGTGGATCTCACGGGCGGAAAGGACGCCGTCGGCATCCACATCTCCTTGGCGGATCCCGTGGCGCCGTTCGCGGCGTCGCCCGTGTCGTGGCGCACGCCCGATAAGAAAGACGTGGAGTGGTTCCAGCGCCTCTCCGCGGCCGTTCGGCGCGCCGCCGAGCAGTCCAAGACCGCTCCGCGCTGATCGGCCCTGCCCGCATCGCGTTGCGTTGACCAGCCCGGCATCTCCGGATGCCGGGCTGGCTCTTTTTTCGTAACTCCCCTTGGGCGCTACTGTTATCAGATCCTACGCGTCCGTCTTGCGGCGGCATTGGCATACTTGACGATTCTTTTGTCTTGTAACACAATCTCCCCAGGGACTGGACGACGCCATCGCAACGCAAAGGGAGGTTGAACCATGAAACCCGCTATGATCGGGGTGATACTCGTCGTCGGATGCCTGTGCGCTCTGGCTGCCCACACCGCGCAGACTCCCGCGACCACCGCTCCCCTCGGATTGCCCCCGGTGCCGATCCCGGAGCACAATCCGATGACGCGCGACAAGGTCGCGCTGGGCGAGAAGCTGTTCAACGACAAGCGATTCAGTTCTACCGGTGAAGTCAGCTGCGCGACTTGTCACGACGCCGAGAAGGCGTTCACCGATGGTCCGCTCTCCGTCTCCGAAGGCATCAACAAGCTCACCGGCACGCGCAATGCGCCCACGGTCGTAAATGCCGCCTACTTCAACACCATGTTCTGGGACGGCCGATCCCCCAGCCTCGAAGACCAGTCGCTGCACCCGTTCCTCAACCCGGTGGAGATGGGATTGCCCAGCCACCAGCCGATCCTGGACATCGTGCGCAGCGACCCGGAGTACGTGGACGCGTTCAAGAAAGTGTTCGCGAAAACCGGGGATGGCGTGACCATGACCGAGGTCACCCGGGCCATCGCCGCTTTCGAGCGGACGCAGGTCGCCGCCGATTCCCCCTTCGACCGCTGGTTCTATGGCGGCGAGGCGGACGCGCTCGACGTCTCGCAGAAGCGAGGCTACGAGCTCTTCGTCGGCGAGGGGCGCTGCGTATCCTGCCACCTCATCGAGCAGACGCAGGCGCTCTTCACGGACAACCGCTTCCACAACATCGGCGTGGGCATCAACCAGATCCAGGACGACGTTCCCAAGCTGGCGCGCGAGTTCCTCCAGGCCGACTACACAAAGACGCAGGTCGACATTAAGGTGCTTACCGACAAGCGCACCTCGGAGATCGGCCGCTTCGTCGTCACCAGCGGTTTCGACGACCTCGGCTCTTTCAAGACGCCGACGCTGCGCAACATCGCCGTGACCGCGCCCTACATGCACGACGGCAGCATCGAGACGCTGCGCGAGGTCGTGGTGCACTACAACAACGGCGGTGTAACCAACGAGGGCGATCCCGTGAACGACTTCTTGAGTGGCGGCATTCGCCCCCTCGATCTGGCCGACACCGAGATCGACGACCTGGTGGCGTTCATGGAAGCCCTGACGAGCCCGCAGTTCGCGGACCAGGCCAAAAAACAGTGAGGAGGCGACCCCATGTGCACACTCCATTTGAATCGGCGCGAGTTTCTGAAGGGCGCGAGCGCGCTGGCCGCGGTGAGCTGCCTGCCCGTCAGCATGGTCGAGCTGGCGTTCGCCGATAGAAAGAAGAACTTCACATTCGCCTACATTTCCGACGCGCACATCCAGCATATCGGCGGAGCCAAGTTCGTCCGCAACTGGGACCGCGGGCTGATACGCGCGGTCGCGGAGACGAACATGCTCGTGCCCAAGCCCGACTTCGTCGTCTTCGGCGGCGACCTCGCCCAGCTCGGCAAACGTGAGGAGCTCGACCACGGCGCGGAGATGCTGGACAAGCTCAGCTACAAGGTCTACAGCGTCATGGGCGAGCACGACTACTATCTGGATCTCGGCGAGTACTGGTCGAAGCTATACGGCAAGCAGTACTACAGCTGGGACCACAAGGGTGTGCATTTCATCACGCTGAACAGTGTCCTCACCTACGACGAGTGGACGCACGAGCGCTGGCCGTCGGCCCAGCAGCGCATGCTGGAGATGGCGGGACTGGACAACCCCAACGGTTCGCCGTTCATGGTCGGCGAGACGCAGCGCGAGTGGCTGAAGAAGGACCTGGCCAAGATCGGCAAGGACACGCCGGTCGTCGTCTTCTCGCATTCTCCCATCCAGAAGATCTACAAGGGGTGGAACTTCTGGACCGAAGATGCGGAAGACGTGCAAGCGCTGCTCAAGCCCTTCACCGACGTCACCGTGATCTACGGGCACGTGCACCAGGTGCAGTACAACCAGATCGACCACATCAGCTTCCACTCCGTGATGGCGACCGCGTGGCCCTGGCCCTATCCCGAGAGCTACGCGCAAGCCAAGAGCCACCTGCCCAAGCTGACCGTGCCCATGAACCGGGCCGACCCGTTCTTCGAGCGTGACGCCACCGGCTGGCAGTTCATCGACATCTCCAGCGGGCGCGTGACGGTGGAGTACAACCTGTACAACAACCAGAACCGCACCGTCGCATTCGATTCCGACAAGAAGCAGCCCATAGACAAGGTATTCCAGCCGGTCAACAAGCGGGTTCCGCCGCAGACTCATTACTAGGAGGTAGAAGCGATGTCCGTGCGACTCTTGTTGATTCTGGTGCTGGCGGCCAGCCTCCTGGTAATCATCGGTGACACCGTGATCGAGGCCGACGAGTTCACCGAGGAGGATTTGAAGCGGTGGGAAAACGAATACATGACGGTCGTCCAGAAGGGGCGGGCGCTCTGGGTGAGCGCCGATCTGGGCTCCAACGGCGTGGCCTGCGCCCAGTGCCACCCCAACGCGGCCAACACGCACCCGGAGACGTACCCGAAGTTCCAGCAACAGATCGGCCGCGTGATCGTGCTGGGCGAGATGATCAACTGGTGCCTGCAGCAGCCGCTCGAAGGCGCCCCCCTCGAGCTCGACGACCCCGACATGGTCGCGATCCAGGCCTACGTCGCGTACGAACGGCGCGGCGTGGAGATGGCTCCGGGCAAGCACTAGCGGGTCCTACTCGTCCGGGAACCAGCGCGCCGTGCGCAGGCAGATCCGGACCAGCATCAGCATGACCGGCACCTCGATGAGCACGCCCACGACGGTCGCCAGGGCGGCGCCGGAGGAGAGACCGAAGAGCATCACCGCGGTGGCGATGGCCACTTCGAAATGGTTCGAAGCGCCGATCATCGCCGACGGCGCCGCGTCGCGATAGGTGAGCTTGAGCGCCCGCGCCAGCGCGTAGGTCACCGCGAAGATCAGCGTCGTCTGAATGAAGAGCGGGATGGCAATCCAGAGGATCGTGAGCGGATTGGAGAGAATCACCTCGCCCTTGAACGAGAAGAGCAGAACCAGCGTCGCAAGAAGGGCCACGATAGTGATCGGGGTGAGGAGATGCAGGAACTTCTCCCTGAACCACGCCTCGCCTTTCGCGGCGACGATCCATTTGCGTGAGAGGTAGCCGGCCACCAGCGGCAGCGCCACGTAGATCCCGATGGAGAGGAGCAGCGCCTGCCACGGCACCGGAAGACGGCCGACACCCAGCAGGAATCCGCCCAGCGGCCCGTACAGAAACAGCATCGTCAGCGAGTTGATGGCCACCATGATCAGGGTGTGGCCGTCGTTGCCCCGCGCGAGGAAGCCCCACACCAGCACCATCGCCGTACACGGCGCGATCCCGAGCAGGATGCAGCCGGCCAGGTAGCTCCGCCACAGCGGGACCTGCAGCACTTTCACGCCGTCGAGCAGCACGACCGTGCCCTCGCCGTGGGTGGCCCCTACGGGAAGGTCCAGCCCCAGCGGCATCTTCACGTGGTCGATCGCGTCGGGGCCGATGAAGGCGAGGAAGAGCGTCCCCAGGAAGAAGGCGCTGATCGCGTACATGGTGAATGGCTTGACGAGCCAGTTCACCGCCAGGGTGAGGGTGACCGGCTTCAGGTTGCGCCCGGCCGCGAGCACCTCGGCGAAGTCGATCTTAACCATGATCGGGTACATCATGAAGAAGAGGCAGACAGCGATGGGGATGGAGACGACGGGCGCGCCGCCGACGGTGATGGCGAGGCCGTCGAGCAACCGGGCCAGGCCCGGAGCGGCCTTGCCGAGCGCGATGCCGGC
>JAOTVO010000285.1 GCA_029863355.1 Candidatus Krumholzibacteriia bacterium | reverse complement strand
GGACTTCTCGAAATACCGCACGTGGTCGTTCGCCCCTACCACGCACCTCCCCTCGGGCGATCCCCGTCTGACCAACCCGGAGTTCGCGGCGGCTTTCGAGCGCGGCGTCGAGGGCGAGATGGTGGCGCGGGGCTTCGAGAAGGCAGAGTCTGCTCCGGACATGATCGTGAACTACCAGATCGACGTAGAGAGAAAGATCGACGGCGAAGACTGGGCCGCGTACTACGCCGACCAGAAGTTCGCGCAGCCCGATGTGCAGTGGGAACAGGGGAGTATCCTGATCATCCTATTCGACGCCAAGGACGGTAAAGCGCTGTGGGGAGGGCGGGCCACCGGCGAGCTCGATCCCAAGGCCAGCGATGCGCAACGCCGTGAACGCGTTCAGGAAGTGATTCGCCGCATCATGCTGCGCTTCGACATCGACCGCGGCGCCGCGCCGGCAGAGGGTTAGGGCGCGTACACGCGCAGCGCCCGCGGCACGATCTCCACTTCGAGCTGTGGCCCGTCGCTCGTGCACAGCTCACCATCCACTTCGTAGCGAATCGCCTCAACGCCTTCCACACTGACGGTGAAGCGGCGGCCTTGCCGCACGTCCACGCGCACGGCGCCCTCGTGCTTTCCCTTCGCGACCAACGAAAACAGTCGAGCGCGCGCCAGAGGAGGCGCGTCGAAGATGGAGACGGCGTCGAGCATACCGTCGTCGAGACTGGCGCGCGGCGCAATGTGGAAGGACCCGCCGAAGTAGTTCCCATTGGCGATGACCAGCATGAGGTAGCGGCGCTGGAACGTGGTCCCATCGTCGGCGGCGAGCGCCACGGGGATGCCGGGGAAGCGGAAGAGCTGCCGGAGAGCGCAGAACCGGTAGAGAAGATCTCCCTTGAGCAGCGGCGTCGAGGCGGCGTCGTCGATGACGGCGATGTCGAAGCCGATCCCCACGACGTTCAGGAAGTACCGGTCGCCGACACGCCCGACGTCCACGACCTGCTCGCGCCCTTCGGCCATGGCGCGCACCACCTCCTCGGCCCTGGCGTAGCGGATGCCGAGCGACTTGCCGAAGTCGTTCCCGGTGCCGGCGGGCAGGAGACCCAGCGTCACGTCTCGGCGAGCGCTACGCACGATGCGGTCGGCGGCCGCACTCCATGTGCCGTCGCCGCCCACGGCGACGATCGACCGGTAGTCCTCGGCGAGGGCGCGATCCAGCAGATCGCCCTCGTGTCCGGGACGCTCGCTCACGGCGTGGTCGACGGGACCGACGTGGCGTTCGAGGAGAGAGAGGAACTCGCGGCCTCGCCGGGCGCCCCGCCCGCGGCCCGCGGCGGGGTTGAGGAGCACGAAGGTGGATGCGCGGGGCATCGCGCGCTAGAGCGTTTCCAGCCCCTCGAAGGTCTGGACGCCGTTCTTCATCCAGAGCTCGCGGAAGGGGTAGGTTTCGACGTCGGCGTCGAGGAGCCGCTCCGTCATCGGGTGGCGGTGGATGGCGAGCTCGCCCGCCTCCTCCTCGTGCTCCGTGAACTCCCCGGCCATGTGTATGTTCGACTTGAAGGACTTTCCGCGATCGAACATGAACGACTGGTAGAGGTGGTCGACGCGCGTCCACTTGTGGGCGCGCACCGTCACGTCGAGGATCGGGCTCTCCGCCTCGCGCACTCGGATTCCCACGTGCTCCGGGCCCTCGTCGAAGTCGATGGACACGTCCGCCATGTAGTGGGGCAGGTGCCAGCGCTCGATAGCGTGCAGGCGCGACGCCTCGGTGTTGGTGCCCACGACGAAGGGGTAGAACGCGGAGCGGGGCCATTGCCCCGTACTGGTCACGAGCGGGGGCGTGATGACGGCCAGCACGATCTCCTGGTAGCCGCCGACCTCGCTCTTGACGAAATCGAAGGTGGTCACCGCAAAAACGGCGAGACCGTGGTGGGGCTCGAAGGGCTCGAGGTGTGGCGGCAACAACGCCTTGGCCGCGTCACGGTTCATCTCGAAGAAGGCGCTCACCGCGTGCCGGAAGTGGTACTCCGTCGGGCTCACAAGAACCCGTTCCTCTCCAGCACGCGCGCGATGATGTCGGCGCCCTCGCGAAGGTCGTCGCGCGAGTGGCCCGCCGTCACCGAGATGCGAAACCGCGAGCGATGCTTGCCGACGGCGGGGTAGCGCACCGGGTTGAGATACACGCCCGCGTGGATCATGTCCTCGGCGACCTCGAAGATGCGGTCGTCGTCGCGGATCATGATGGGAATCACCTGCGACTCGGAGGGGCCGATATCCACGCCGCGCTCCTTGAGGCACTTCTGCATGTAGGCCACGTTGTCCCAGAGCTTGCGGCGCAGCTGCGGCTCCGTGCGCACGATCTCCAGCGCCTTGATCAGGCCGCCCACGACGCCGGGGGCCAGGGCGCACGAGAACACGCGCGCCCGCGCGAAGCCGCGCAGGTACTTGATCAGCATGTGGGAGCCGGCGACGTAGCCACCCTGGCCGCCCAGGGTCTTGGAAAACGTCCCGAAGTGGATGTCGATGTCCTCGTCGAGGCCGAAGTGCTCGGCGATGCCGCGGCCGTGCTCGCCGAAGAGGAACGCGGAATGCGCCTCGTCGATCATGATGCGCGTCTTGTTGCGCTTGCACACCTCGACGATCTCGGGTAGCGCGGCCAGGTCGCCGTCCATGGAGTAGACGCCCTCGAGGATCACCAGCTTGCGACCGCCGAAGTCGCGGAGCTTGCGCTCGAGGTCAGCCGCACTGTTGTGCCGGAAGTAGCGTACGTTGGCCTTGGAGAGGATGATACCGTCGACGATACTGGCGTGCGCGTACTGGTCGGTGACGACGAGGTCGCCGGAGCGCATGAGCCCGGCGATGATGCCCACGTTGGCGCTGTAACCGCTGGGGAAGAGCAGGGCCTCCTCCTGACCCTTGAACTCAGCGATGGCGCGCGCGAGCTCTTCGTGTATCTCCATGGTGCCGGACAGGATCGGCGATCCCGACGCCCCGGTGCCGTAGGCACGCGTGGCCTCCACCGCCGCTTCGATGACCTCGGGGCGGTGCGAGAGGCCCAGGTAGTTGTAGGAGGCGAAGTTGATCAGCCCGCTGAGGCGCTGGCGGTCCTTGGTCTCCACGACGTCGGCCCGCGCGGCCGGTGGCGTCTGCATGGGCATGCCGAAGAGGTAATAGCCGCGGGGGCGGGCGATGTCGAACCACTCTTCGAATGGCCCGAGGACGCCGAATGCATCGTCTCCGGTGCCCCAGAAGAAGTTGCTGTAGTCGTAATCGAGCGCGTAGTCCTCGCGCGATTCCGCCTCCTCGGCCTCCGCGGAGGGGGTCTCCGCGCCGTCGGCCGCCTCGCGCTCCCGCCCCGGCTCGTCCGCTTGCTGGCGTGACGGTCTCATGCTAACCTGCCTGCCTGGTGAAGTGACACCATACATTGCAAGACTACGTGGGGGGCGTCAAGAGCTTTGACGCCCGCCGGCGGCTGTGGCGAGGCCCGCGCCGCCATCGACCCCAGGAGGCACGCCGTGCGCGGCATGGTGACCTTTGCGGTGATCGGGATCCACTTCCTGGTGACCGATCTCCTTACGAGGATTCTAGTTACACCGTTGGTCCGCCTCTTCCCGCGCCGGCG
>JAOTVO010000284.1 GCA_029863355.1 Candidatus Krumholzibacteriia bacterium | reverse complement strand
GCATCGCCTCCACCCGACCGCCGCGCAGGTGACCCTTGCGGTCGCGCTTGAGTATCTGCCAGTGGCGATGTGCCATGAAATACTTGCACACGTAGAGGGCCTCGCCCTCCAGCACGCCCACCCGCCAGTCGAAATCGGTGGGGACGAATTCCTGGGCGATGACCAGCTCGCTGTCGTCCAGCATGGCGAGCAGCACGCGGGTCACCTCATCGCGCGTTTCCGCCTTGATCACGCCCTGCGAGAACGAGCTGTCGGGCGTCTTCAGGATGACGGGGAGCTTGAGAAAGTGCGGAACCGACTCGGCGTTGTCGCGATGGACGATCAGGGTTCTCGGCGCCGCGAGGTCGTAGCGCTCGAACATCTCGGCCAGGTACACCTTGTTCGTGCAGCGGATGATCGACTCGGGATCGTCGATCACTACCAGCCCCTCGGCGGCGGCCCGGCGTGAGAAGCGGTAGGTGTGGTGATCGACGTAGGTGGTCTCGCGGATGAAGAGCGCGTCGAACTCGGGAATGCGCCGGTAGTCGGCGCGGGTGATGCGCTCGGCCGCCAGACCCAGCTTGTCGGCGGCGCGCTCGAAGCGCCTGAGCGCCTTCTCGTCCGACGGGGGCTCGGCCTCCTCGGGGTTGTGAAGGATGGCGAGGTCATAGCGGTAGCGCTTGGGTCGCCGCGCCGAGGAGCCGCGCTTGAAGTACTCCTGGGCCGCTTCCACGACGAACTCGCGGTGCGAGTCGGGGATGTCGCTCACCGCGACGGGCATCACATTGGTCAGCTGCCAGCGCTTCTTCTGACGCTCGAACTGCGCGCGCAGAAGCGGTACCTCGAACATCTCGAAGAGGCGGCGGCTCAGTCGGTCGTAGCGCTTGGCCAGATTCTTTCCGAAGTAGATGGACAGCTCGAACTCGGGGGTCTTGAGCGCTGACAGGCCAGTCTGGATGAGGTCGTCCATCTCGCCGGAGACCACGCGGAACATGGACTGCGACTGCATGTCCTGCAGCGTGAGGATGCTGGGGATGGGACGGTGGCCCCGGGCCTCGGCCAGGAGCGACACGTAGTACCCCTGCGTCATGTAGCTATACGACTTGCATAGGTTGAACACTTTCGCGCCCTTGATATCGCCGTAGCGCGGGTCGGTGAGATAGGCGCGAGCGGCGACGACCTCCACGCCGGGGATATGCAACGGCCAGTTCTTGGGGCTGCGAACGACGAACAGGTGCATGGCTGCCGACGGCTAGCGCGAGCGTCTGCCGCCTTTCTTGGGATGGATCACGAGCAGGTTGGCGTCGTAGGTGAGCACGCCCAGCAGGATGGCGCAGACCAGGCGGTAGGTATCCACGTCGTAGTAGTGCCCGCCGCCCGGGTTGGGCACCCAGGGGTCGGCCACTCTGACGCGCCGCGTCGCCGGGTCGTAGCCGGAGAGCACGACGAAGTGACCGCTCGGGGTGCCGCGTAAGTCGTCGTACTCGCACTCGGGGCCGAACTCGCGCGGCGTGTGGTAGAGGTAGGTCGCACTGAGCCCCGCGATGATGGGGATGCCGCGCTTGAGGTAGCGGCGCAGGAGGCCCGAAGTGAGGTCCTGGTAGAGGATGCGCCCGCCCCCCTCGAGGAAGTCGATGTACGCCTGCGAGCCCACGCGCAGCTTGGCGTCGTCCTTGGCTGCCATCTGGCGGCGCAGCCGCTCGGCCAGGTCGACGGGCTCACCCCCGAACCACGAGGGGTCGAAAACCTGCAGGTTGTAGGTGTAGATGGCCGCTTCGTAGCCGCGCCGGAGGGCGTGGCTGGCCAGGTAGACGCCCAGGGTGCCGCCGTCCTCGAGCCGCTGGACGTCGGAGACCAGCGTCTCCAGGGGCACGGTGTCGTCGTAGTAACCGTAGAGGGCGTGCAGGCAGGTCGCCCCGCACGTCGAATCGTCGGGCTGCCGCAGGATCGACAGTTCCAGGGTTTCCGCCATGGCCGGGATCATATGCGTTGGCGTGCCGGCGCGCAAGAGGGGGAAAGACGCCCCTCCCGCCGCGCCACGGTTGAATCGGGATCGCGGACTTCGGGTTGTACGGGCTGCACCACTTCCACGACTGCTAGTCTGGGTGTGATGCTGCCCGAGGTTGTCGTCGGCGAGCGGGTCTATTTGTCCGCCGGCGACGGCACACGCTGGAAACGCCGCTGCGACTCGGCGACCACCGAGCGCACCGCCTCGACCACGGTCTCCGGCGCGTCGCCGGGAATGTCGTGCGTGCTGCCGGCGGCGAAGACGAAACGCCCCCGCGTCGAGAGCCGCGAGAGCCTCTCGCTGGACTCGCGCCAGAACACCTGGAACTCCGCGGCGGAGGCGCCGAACTGCGGGTTGGGCACGCCGGAGCCGACCACCACCAGCGGCATGTCGCCCAGCGACTGGATCGACCCCACCAGCGCCCACCCCGAGCGGAACATCATCTCGTGCTCCGAGGCCATCGCCTCCTGGAAGGCGGCCTGGCGCGTATCGCCCGCCTCGCGCGCGCGCACCGCGTCGCGCCGGAACCCCTCCGTCATCTGCCCCGCGATCTCGTAGAGATCCGCGAAGCGCTTGCCGCGCATGAAGTCGGCCGGCGGCGGATCCAGCAGCACCAGCCCCGCCACCACGTTCTTGTGCTGGGATGCGTAGGCGAGCGCGTTCAGCGCCCCGAGCGAGTGGCCCACGACCACGTAGGGCGGATCCACCTCCGCATTGCGCAGCAGTGAGGCTAGCTCGGCGGCTTCGCGGTCGGCGCTGCGCGGCGCCGGTCCGGGGTCGCTCATGCCGTAGCCCGCGCGCGAATAGAGGATCACGCGGCGCTCCTCGGCGAGCATGTCGACCACGTGGCCCCACACGCGTCCCTCGTCGCCGATCCCCGGCTCGATGACCACCGTGGGCGAGCCCGACCCGAACGAGCGGATGTGCAGGCGGTATCCGCCCACGTCCACGAGCCGGCCGCCGGCCCCGAGAACGCCGGTGGTATCGAGCGCCGCGGGGGGCGCGGACGGTTCGGCTGCCGGCGCTTCGGTCTGGGATACCTCCGGCTCCTTCTCGCACGACCCGCAGCCGCTCCATACGAGCAGGGCCGCCAGAACGGCGGCGATGATCAGTTTCATGGAATCTCCTCCTGGACTATGCACGTATCTACGCGTACCACCGGCAGATGTTCGCCACAAGTCCCGTGACAGGCCGGGTTATTTCTCAAGCTCGAGATAGTACAAGTCTCGGCCTTCGGTCTCGTACTTGATCTCGAAGTTGGTCTTGTACTCCGGGTCCAGAATGCGCGCGTTGCGCGTCTCGTGCGTGCGCGCCCACAGCACCTCGCCCGCCTCGATCAACGCCGCCTTGAACGCGATCAGATAGTCGAAGTTGTCCGTGGCGATCTCCAGGAGCCCGCCGGGCAGGAGACGCTGGTGCAGCAGCAGGAAGAAGTCCGGCGTGAGGAGGCGCCGCTTGTGGTGGCGCTTCTTGTGCCAGGGGTCGGGGAAGTAGATGTGGAAGACCGACACGCTCTCGTCCGGCACCAGGTGTCGCACCACCTCGCTCGCCTCCGCCTTGAAGAAGAGGACGTTGTCGAGCCCGCGCTTCTCCACGCGCTGCCAGCCGACCTTGAGGTACTTCCA
>JAOTVO010000283.1 GCA_029863355.1 Candidatus Krumholzibacteriia bacterium | reverse complement strand
CTCACCCGGCCCCGGACCCGGACGTGATCCCCGTCGCTCAGGGGACGGCCCATCCAGGCAAGGCGCTCCCACGGCGCAAAGACGAGCACGGAAGCCCGGGCGTCGACCAACGTGAACAGGCCTATGGGCTTCCCGGAACTGGACTCGAACTGGCGGAGATCCCGGATGCGCCCGGCCAATTCGACGGGGGAGGCACTGGGGTGGGGAAAGAACTCCGCTACGGTGGAGAGTACGTGGAAATGCTCGCGGGGGTTTCCTTGGGACGGGGAGGCATCCTCATCGGCGCCGCTCGCGTCCACGGCGCCCTCCGCGGGAGCGGCGGGGCCCGTGAGCCCCAACGAGAGCTGCCCGGGGCCTCTGCGCTCGGCTACGGGGCGCTCCGCGGCCGGAACGCGCCGCCTGGGGACGACATCCTCGGGTGAGAGCCCGACGGACTCCAGGGCCCCGGCCCGGGCCAGGGCTTCGACGGCTCCGGCACTCACGCCGGCCCCCTCGGCCACCCGCTGGAAGTCCTCCGCGCCGCGGAAGCGCCGCCGCCCGCGGGCCCGCACGATGGCGTGCGCGACCTCCTCGCTCACGCCCTCCACCACGGAGAGCGGCGGGCGTACCCTGCCCTTCTCGGCGCGAAATCCGCGCGCGCTGGCGTTGACGTCGGGCGGCAGGAGACCGCCCGCGGCTTCGAGACGTTCGAGGCGCTCGCGGCGGGCCTCGCCCTCGGGGGTCTCGTCGAGCACGGCGGCGGCGAAGCGCGCGGGATTGCGCTGGCGCAGCTCGAGCATGCGCGTGACGAGGAGCGCATCGGCGATGGCGCGCTGGCGCGAGACGGTGCGCCCGGCGTAGCGCAGGAGGCGGTTGAACCACGTGACCGCCTCTTCGAGCGGCACGCCGGCCTCGGCGGCGCGCGCCATGAACTCGCGGCGCAGCGCCGCGCGCGGGCCGGGCTCCTCTTCCTGGAAGCGTGCGGCCAGACGCTCGGCTTCGCCCGCGTCGTACCCGGTGAGCGCGGCGACGACGTCACGGACCTGGTCGTCGAAGAGGAGCCACCCGCGCGTCTCGGCGAGCGCTTCTGCGGCGACGCTTGCGGGCGTGGCGGGGGCGGCCTCCCGCGCGCGCGCCTTGTGTGCGGCGTAGGCGGTGACGCGATCGGCGAAGGAGAGGTCGCCGCGGCGGTAGCGCATCAGCGCGATGAACGCGACCAGATCGTCGAAGCTGGCCACGCCGAAGGCGTGCGCGAGCGCGTGCGCGTGCGGCGACTCGAGCAGGTAGACGCCGTCGAGGTTGTCGCCGGCGATCTGTTTGAGGACCTTCGGCGGCTCGGGGACGGACCAAGCTGACGCGCTGCCCAGTGCGGCGCACACGCCGAGCGCGCGCAGCGTGCCGATGTCGATGCGGTGGATGCGTCCCGCGGGAAAAGCGTCGCGCGTGGCCTGCACGAAACGCTCGCCTTCGGGCATGGTGGTGACGTGACCGAGGAACTCGCGCAGCGGTGTAGGCGAGACGATCAACGTGCGCTTGGCACGGATGAAGCCGAAGGGCAGGCCCTCGATGGAGGCGGCGTGCGCGATCAGCTCGCGCACCGCGGCCGAGCGCCGGTAGAGTGCGCCGATGGCGCGGTTCTCCTCGCAGAGCTGCTTGAGTGTCACCCCGGGGTGGTTGGCCGCGATCTGGATGGCGCGATCGAACTCGCCGTCTGGGCTCTCCAGCCGGCGAGCCACCATTCGCAGCCCGCGCGCGGCCGTGATGTGCTCCACAGAAGGCACGTAGCCCACGCCCGCGGAATCGAAGAGCTGGGCGATCGTGCGCACCGCCGCGGGGCGCGACTCGGCGGGAAGCTGGAGATCGAGCACGCGCTGCTCGCGCCGCGGCGCGGCGAAGCTGGGTCGGAAACGCGGGTCGACCGCGTAGGGGTCGAACCGCGTGATGCCGAGGAGCCACGCGCAGAGCGACTGCACGAACATGCCGGTCCCGGGCCCCAGGGCCACGCCGGCGCGATCCAGGCGCGCGACGATCTCGTGGAAGGCGAGCAAGGTCTCCTCCAGCCCCGCTTCCCTTATCGCCGCGAGCTCCTCGTCGAGGCGGCGCTCGGCCTGGTCCGGCGCCGCCACCTCTCCCCGCTCGGTGCGCTCGCGCAGCATGCGCCGGGCGAGCGCGTCCAGCGACTCGCGCGTGTGCGCCGCCGTGTCGAACAGCGTCCCCGCCGTCGCCTCCTCCATGGACTCGAGCAGGTCGGGTTGGACGAGCGAGGCGATCATCGCC
Organism: Candidatus Krumholzibacteriia bacterium; assembly: GCA_029863355.1. Next base: position 1,399 of record JAOTVO010000283.1, on the reverse strand, counting down.
GCGTTGGTGTACGCCTCGGGCCAGCGCTCGTAGAGCTCGGAAAGTTCGGCCACGCTGCGCATGCGGTGCGCGAGCCCGCTGGAATCCCCCACCGCCTCGCTGTAGACGCGGTGGTCGAAGCCGCGGTCATCGGCGCTGGCCAGCAGATCGCCGATCTGCCGCCGCTCCGGCCCCACGTAGCGGACGTCCTGCGTGAGCACGGGGGCCACGCCGATCTCGGCGCCCATGGCCGCCATCTCCTCGTTCTGCGCGCTGGGCGCGGCGGCACGACACTCCACGAAGAGGCGCTCGCCGAAGCGCTCGCGCAGCGGCGCGAGCACGTGCCGCGTGGCCAGCGGCAGCTCGCGCGCACCCCGGCGCCACACGCCGACAACGGCGGCCATCCCGCCGGAGAGACCGTCGAGGTCTTCGGTGCGAAAGCTCTCGCCGCGCTCGCGCCGGCTCGCCGAGACGCTGGCCCCGGCGCAGAGGTTGCGCAGTCCCGCGCGGTCGAGCGCGAGCAGGAGGAGCGTGTGCCCGCCCGCTTCGCTCGGCCCCGCGCCGTACCAGTCCAGGAAGAGGTGCACGCCGTAGACCGGCTTGACGCCCAGCTCGCGCGCGGCACGGTGCAGCTCGATGAAACCGTAGGTGCCGTTGACGTCGGTGAGCGCGACGGTATCGAAGCCGACGCGCCGCGCGTGCCGGCAGATCTCCGCCGGCGACGAGAGACCCACGCCCAGGCTGTAGGTAGAGTGCACGCGGAGGTGCACGAAGGCTCTCTCGTTGCGCGGTGACATGGGTCTAGGGGTCGAGGAGCCGCTTTCCCGCCAGCGCCGCCGTCACACGCGCCACGTTCATGCCGTGGTGGCGCGCCACGGTGAGCTGCGCGTCGGGCACGCCCAGCGGCCGGTGGTCCGCGCCCTCGCCGGTGATGGCGACGGCACCCCAGTGCATGCCGTTGGTCATGTAGCCCGGCGTGTTCTTGGGCAGCGAAACGATGACCATACCCAGCTCGGCCATATTGGCGAGGAGCGCGAGCAAGGCCAGCTCCGCGCCGGACCCGGCGTTGCCGATGCCGCTGCCCGACACGAACGCCGCACCGACCCGCCCCACCAGCGCGTCCTGGATCCACATCAGGCCGAACACGCCGTCGATGAGCTTCTTCATCTGCCAGTCGATCGTGCCCATGTGCACCGGCGCGCCCAGGATGATCCCATCCGCCCTGGCCACGTCCTCCGGCACCGTCTCGGCCGCACGCCGCAGCATCACCTCGACCCCTTCCACGCCGGCCGCGCCCTCGGCCACGGCGCGCGCGAAGGTCTCGGTGGTGCCCGTCCCCGTCGAGTAGCTGATCAAGAGCCTGGCCATCCGGCATTCCTTTCTCAGGTCGTTGCGCGTGTCAACTTCACTCTTCAAGATA
>JAOTVO010000281.1 GCA_029863355.1 Candidatus Krumholzibacteriia bacterium | reverse complement strand
GTCTGCCCGTGCGCCAGTACCCCGACATCGACCCGCCCGTCGTGTCCATTGAGACGACATACCGTGGGGCGTCCGCAGAAGTGATCGAGACCAAGATCACGCAGGTCATCGAGGACCGCATCGCCGGGCTCGAAGGCATCGAGAAGCTCACTTCGTCGAGCCGCGACGAGCGCTCCGAGATTCGCGTCGAGTTCAGCCTGAGCCGCGACGTGGACGAGGCGGCCAACGACATCCGCGACCGTGTGGCGCGCGTGGTCGACCAGCTCCCCGAGGAGGCAGACGTCCCCGAGATCGTCAAGGTGGACAGCGACACCCGCGCGGTGATGTACCTCAACCTCACCTCCGACCGCATGTCCGGTCTGGAGATCACCGACTACGCCGAGCGCTTCTTGACCGACCGCTTCTCCGCCGTCCCCGGTGTGGCCCGCGTGCGCGTCTCCGGCGGGCGCCGCTACGCCATGCGCATCTGGCTCGACCGCGAGGCGCTGGCCGCGCACGCCCTCTCCGTGACCGACGTGGAGGGGGCGCTGCGCGCCGAGAACGTGGAGCTCCCCGCCGGGCGCCTGGAATCGACCCAGCGCGAATTCACGCTCCGCACCGGCACCGGCTACCACACCGCCGACGACTTCCGGCGCCTGACGGTCGGCCGCGGCGCCGACGGAGCGCTCGTGCGCCTCGGCGAGGTCGCCCAGGTGCGCCTGGGCGCCGAGAACGAGCGCAACGTGGCGCGCGCCAACGCCATCCCGGCCGTCTCGCTCGGGATCGAGCAGCTCTCCAAGGCCAACACCGTGGAAGTGTCGCGCGGCGTGCGCGCCGAGATCGAGCGCGTGGCGTCGGACCTCCCCGAGGGCATGCGCATCGAGCTCAACTACGACCGGGCCGAGTTCATCGAGGCGTCCATGCACGAAGTGGTGAAGGCACTCATCTTCGCCATCACCCTCGTGCTCATCGTGATCTACCTCTTCCTCGGTAATGTTCGCGCCACCCTCGTGCCCGCCGTTGTGGTGCCCGTCTCCGTGCTGGCGACCTTCTTCGTGATGGCGCGGCTCGGCTACACCATCAACATTCTCACGCTGCTCGGGCTGGTGCTCGCCATCGGTCTCGTCGTGGACGACGCCATCATCGTGCTCGAGAACATCTACCGCCGCATCGAGCGCGGTGGCCAGCCGCTCTTGTCCGCGCTCGAAGGCGCCAAGGAGATCGGCTTCGCCGTCATCGCCACCACCCTTGTGCTGATCTCCGTGTTCGTGCCCCTGTCGTTCCTCCAGGGCGACATCGGAAGACTGTTCCGCGAGTTCGGGATCACGCTGGCGGCGGCCGTGTGCTTCTCCAGCCTCGTCGCACTCACCCTCTCGCCCATGATGAGCTCCAAGCTCTTTCGCGGCGACGAGACCCGCGCCGGGCTCGCGCACCACGTGGACGTGTTCTTCCAGCGCCTCGCCGCGCGCTACCGCCGCTGGCTCACGCGCACCGTCGAGCGCCCCTGGATCACCCTCGCCGGCGCCGGCGTCGTGAGCGCCGTGGCCGTTCTCCTCATGCTGGTGGTGCCCAGTGAGTACGCGCCCACCGAGGACCGCGGCGTCTTCTCCGTGACCATGCGAGGCCCCGAGGGCGCCAGCTTCGATTACACCGATCGCTATGCCCGGGAGATGGAGGCCATCCTCATGCAGGAAGTGGACCGCGGCGTGGCCAAGCGCATCCTCCTGCGACTGCCCGCCAGCTTCGGCTCCACCGGCGAGGTGAACACCGCGCGCGCCATCGTGATTCTCGAATCGTGGGGTGATCGCGAGGAAGGCGTGGAAGACGTCGCGCGCCGCGTGCGCGAGGCCCTCGACCAACTCCCTGGTGTGCGCGCCTCGGTCAACATGCCCCAGAGCCTCGGCATTCGCGGCGACGGGCGACCCGTCAAGCTCGTCCTCGGCGGACCCGACTACGACCAGCTCAAGGACTGGCGCGACGCCATGCTCGTTGCCATGCGAGACATGCCCCAGCTCAACGACCCGGACAGCGACTATCAAGAGCGCAAGCCCCAGATGCGCGTGCGCGTCGATCGCGACCGCGCCGCCGCGCTCGGCGTGTCGCTCGCGACCGTCGGACGGACTCTCGAGACCATGCTCGGCTCGCGCATCGTCACCACCTACGTCGACCGCGGCCGCGAATATAATGTGATTCTCCAGGGCCAGGACGCCGACCGCGCCAGCCCCGACGATTTGACCAACCTCTACGTGCGCTCCCAGCGCACCAACCAGCTCGTGCCATTGGCCAACCTCGTGACCCTCACCGAGGAAGCCGGCCCCGACGAGCTGCGACGCTTCGACCGCATGCGCGCCATCACCCTCGAAGCCGGACTCTCCGATGGCGTGAGCCTCGGCGAAGCCGTCGACGCCCTCGAGGACCGGGCCCATTCCACCCTCCCCGCCAGCGCGCGCATCGACTGGGACGGCGAGTCGCGCGAGTTCCGCAAGACCGGCGGGAGCCTCTACTTCATCTTCGCCCTGTCACTGGTGATCGTGTTCCTCGTCCTCGCCGCCCAGTTCGAAAGCTTCATCCACCCCATCATTATTATGATCACCGTGCCCCTCGCCGTGACCGGCGCATTGATCGGCCTCTGGGTGTGCGGCGGCACCATCAACGTGTTCTCCCAGATCGGCGCCGTACTCCTCATCGGCCTCGCCGCCAAGAACGGCGTGCTCATTGTCGAATTCGCCAACCAACTCCGCGACCGCGGACTGCCCTTCCTCGAGGCCCTCGTCGAAGCCTCCACCATCCGCCTAAGACCCATATTGATGACCAGCGCCAGCACCACTTTCGGCGCGCTCCCCCTCTTCCTCGCCACCGGCGCCGGCGCCGAATCCCGCCAACCCATCGGCATCGTCGTCGTCTTCGGCGTCACCTTCTCCGCCGTTCTGACGCTATTCGTGGTGCCGGCACTCTATGCCGCGCTCGCCAAAAACACGAAGTCGCCTCAGTATGTGTCGCGGTTGATCGCGAAGCTGCGCGGCGCGGAGCATGGCTCACCCGTATCGGAGCCCGAGGTCGCCCCCGCGCCGGGAGTGGGTCCGGCTCGCTGAGGGCGCTACGGTCAGGGCGCCGCAATCCCGTATCGCGCGCAGAATTCCAGCGTAACCGCCCGCAAACGCTCATCGAGCAGGTTCAAGGCCTGCCTCGCGATCCGCGCCGGGACGCCGCAATAGAACGCCTCCGCGATCGCGCCGGTGATGCACGCCAAGGTGTCGGCGTCTCCGCCGAGGGAGATGGCTTTGCGGATGGCGTCTTCGTAGTCGGTGGATTCGAGGAAGGCGATGACCCAATCCGAGGTAATCATTGGAGAATTGCACGGAAACGGGTCACTGTATGACACGTCGGCAAGAGTCTTGTAGGTTCGGCCGGGGCATGCTATCCTCTGCAGGCTTTACGTCCTTTTCACGAAGTGGCGTGGTAAACACCTCAAGCTTCAGTACGCAGCTCTCCGCACCTCGCCATCTCAGTTTCTCGCCAGGCACATTCTTCGAGCGAGGAGAACGCTATGAGAAAAACGCTATTGCTCACGACGGCCATTCTCTTTTGTGCGAGCCTGGTGCTTGCCCAGGCCGGTGGGATCGGCGTATTCGCTGACGTAGATGCAACGAACTGCAATCTCGTCGAGACGCAGTATATCAACGTCTATGTCGTCCATGTGTATAGCCCCGGGGCCACCAGTCGAAGTTCAGAGTCGTCC
>JAOTVO010000280.1 GCA_029863355.1 Candidatus Krumholzibacteriia bacterium | reverse complement strand
TCGGCGTTCTGCTTTTCGACCAGGTCCTCGCCCGTCGCGCCGCGCACCTCGCGGGAGAAGAAGAGCGTGAGCCCGGAGTCGAGCGTATTCCATGCGAGCGAGTACTCCGGTCCCAGCAACTCGGCTGAGAGTCGCAGCCCCGCACCGACGAAGCTCCACGACGTCGTGGCTTCGCCCAGGACCGTGTGGCCGTCGGTGGTTTCGAATTCGACGATGAGGCTGGCGAAATCCTCCGCGGGGCGGGCGGCGTAGTCGACGTCGGGGCCCATCGTCTGTTGCAGGCGCTTCGCGTACGCGGGGCGGCTCCACTTGAGGCTCGCGATGTGCCCGGTCACTCGCACTGGTCTGACGGTGGCGAGCGGCTCCCCGGGCTTCGTGAGCAGGTGCCGCACGACCAGCGCGGAGTGGCACATCATGTCGTTCAGCACGCCGCCACCCTGGAGATCGCCGCGCCAGAACCACGGCATGTGCGGCCCACTGTGCTCCTCGGCCGCACGCGCGAGGTAGGGGCGCCCGGTCAGGGCGGCACCGCGGGCCCAGAGAATCGCGCGGCCCTGCTCGACCTGAGGAGCGAACACCTGGTTCTCGAGGTAGCCGTGCTGCAGCCCGACGCCGCGCACCAATTCCGCGACGCGCATGGCCTCGGCCACGTTGCGGGCGAGCGGCTTCTCGCACGCGATCCCCACCAGGGTGCCTCGGCCGCGCGCGACGGTGTCGCAGATCTCCTCGACGTTCTCGACGCGCGCGAAGTTGGGGCCGGTGAGCCAGATGGCGTCGATGGCCGGATCCGCGACCATTTCGGCGATCGAGTCGAAGGTCCGGCACTCGCCCACGTCGAGCCGGCGCGCCAGCGTCGCGGCCTCCCCTGCACGCTGGGCGTTGGGGCTCCACACGCCGCGCACATCCGCGTCGCGCACGCCCCGCCACGCCTGCATGTGGAACTTCGCGTTGAAGCCGCTGCCGACGAACCCGATCCCCAGTTGCTTCGATGTACTCATGGGGCGCAACGATCCCTCCTCACTCGTACTTCACCTGCAACTTCTCCAAGGCCTCTGGCGGACAGCCGCTCCACTCCATCACGAACGTGTTGCCCAGATACTGCAGGTCCTCCACGCCCATCTTGCTCGACCAGAACCCGGATGCCGTCAAGTCGCGGAACCGAGTGACGAATGCGACCCCGTGTGACAGGTCGGGCGGCGCCTTCGCCGGCCACGCGATGACGTCGAGCACGGCTCTGCGTTCGGTGTCGGTGCACTCGACCAACGCCTTGCCGAAGCGCTTGCGGAACTCGATGTCGAGCCACGCCAACCCACCCCGCATCGCCGTGCGCTGCTGGTCGGACCCTTCCGTCAGGAGGAAGTCCATGAACTCGGGCACGCCCGCGTCCGTGGCACTGCCCGACCGCTCGTCCCTCGGGATGATGAGGTCCACCAGCACTCGGACGGTTTCCCACTCATGCGGCGTGAAGAAGCGCGGTGTGTGTCCCTGTGTTCGCGCCCGGCCGCGCGCCTCTCGCGACAGGCTGAGGGCCCGCCCGGCCTCGGCTGGGGTCCAGTCGAGGGCGAGCAGGACGCTTCCCATCACGCCAACCGCCTCGCGCCGCCTCAAAGGTCCCCCCTCCGTCGCAACTCCGTGATTCGATCCGCCGTGCGCCAGGCCAGCGCCAGGATGGTCCATGTCGGGTTCTTGTCCGCTTGGGTGACGAACGGCCCGCCATCCGCCACGAACAGGTTCTTCACGTCATGCGCCTGACACCAGGCGTTGAGAACAGCGCTCGTCGGGTCGGCGCCCATGCGGACCCCGCCGAGCTCGTGGATGATCGAACCGCCGCTGGCGATGCCGAAGCCGCGATCCGGTCCGGGCATGGGGTCGAACACCTGCCCCCCCATCTCCGCGATCAACGCACGGAACGTCTCCTGCATGTGCTTCACCTGCCGATGCTCGTGGTCGGTCCACTTCCAGTGAAAGCGCAGCACCGGAATGCCCCAGCGGTCCACGGCGTCGGGATCGATTTCGCAGTAGGAGTCGTCGTTGGGGATCATCTCGCCGCGGCCGGAAAAGCCGACGGTCGTGCCGTACAGGCGGCGGTATTGGTCCTTGAGCGCCGTCCCGTACCCGCCGCCGGGGGGGTAGCGGTGGATCCCCCCCATGAACCCAGCGCTCGGTACCCCGCGGCCGCCCCAGACTTCGATGTGATAACCCCGTGGGAAATCGAGCGTCCGATTGTCGAGCCACCACGGCATGTAGAGGTGCATCCCACCCACGCCGTCTTCGTTGTGAGGGACGTTGCCCTGGAGCGCGGGAATGAACCCTGCCACGTCCGTGCCGGTGGTGTCAGTGATGTATCGGCCCACGACCCCACTCGCGTTGGCGAGCCCGTGGGGGAACCGCGGCGACGTGGAGTTGAGGAGGAGGCGTGCCGACTCGAGCGCGCTCGCGGCGAGCACGACGACGCGGGCGCGGACGTGCCGATCCACGCCTGCGGTCTTGTCCACGTAGGTGACGCCGGTGGCGTGGCCTGCGCGGTTGGTCGTGATCTCCCGCGCCATCGCGTTCGTGATCAGCGACAACCGCCCCGTCTCCAGCGCCGGCGCAATGAGGACGTTGGTGGACGAGAAGTTCGAGTGCGTGCGGCAGCCGCGGTTGCACTGGCCGCAGTAGTGACATGCCGGCCGGTTGTTGTGCGCCCGAGTGAGAATCGAGAGGCGCGACGGGATGCAGGTGATGCCGAGCCGGTCGGCCGCTTGCTTCACCAGCAGCTCGTAGCAGCGCGGTCGGGGTGGGGGCAGGAAGATGCCGTCCGGTTCGTTGGGCAGGTTTTCCGCGCTCCCGAAGATGCCGACGAGGCGGTCTACCCGGTCGTAGTACGGCTTGAGGTCGTCGTAGGAGATCGGCCAGTCGTCGCCCAGGCCGTCGATGCTCTTGCGCCGGAAGTCGTACGGGCCGAAGCGCAGAGAGATGCGGCCCCAGTGGTTGGTGCGTCCCCCGACCATGCGCGCGCGCCACCAGTCGAACCGAGTTCCAGCGGCACGCGTGTACGGCTCGCCGTCGATCGACCAGCCGCCGACGCACGCGTCGAACTCCCCGAAGGGACGCTCCCGTGTGCTGCCGCCCCGGCGGGGACTGTCGTAGGGCCACGTGAGCATCGCCGAGTCGGTGGCGTTATCCCAGGGGCCGCCCGCTTCGAGGAGGACCACGTCCGCGCCTGCCTGCGTCAGCGCGTACACAGCCATGCCGCCGCCTGCCCCCGAGCCGACGACGCACACATCGTAGACGCGCTGCTGAGGAATGATGGGCATCGGGTCTGAACCTACCGTCGTGTGCGGCACCTCGCGAGGGCAGGCGGCCTGGGCCGGCCCGCTCGGTTCACTCGACTTGCATCGTATAGCACCAGGCCTCGCCTTCGAGGACGACCACGCCGTCCTGGCGCGTGACCCGCACGCGGAGCTGCGTGACCGGTTTCCTGGCATGCACGCTGATCACCTCCGCCACTGCCGTAATCGTGTCGCCGACGTGCACCGGTGCAGTGAACTTCCAGTTCTGACTCAGGAACACCGTCCCCGGCCCCGGCAGGTCCATCGCGACCAACGCGTGCAGCAGGCCCGTGGTGAGACCGCCCTGGACGACGAGGCGTCCGAACTTGGTTCGGGTGGCGAAGGCCTCGTCGAAATGCAGCGGATTGCGGTCTCCGGTGATCTCCGCGTACTGCTCGACGTGTGC
>JAOTVO010000029.1 GCA_029863355.1 Candidatus Krumholzibacteriia bacterium | reverse complement strand
CAGTCGTTCGAGGCGGCCATCGCCGCCCAGGAACGTACGCGCGACTCCTCTGCGTACGCCTTCTTCTCGCCGGATCTCGTGCTCTTCGGCGGTGTCGACCACCGGTTGTGGAAGGACGGCGCCGGCGTCGAGCCGCCCACCGTGACGGGGTTCCCGCGACCCGACGACACCAACTGGAACGTCGGTGTGGAGCTGCGGCTTCCGTTGTGGACCAGCGGCGCCCGCGTCGCGGATCGCCGACAGACCACGGAGGAGCTGTTCCAGCTCCGCGTGGGCCGCGAGGCGTTAGCGCAGCGGATCGAGCAGCGCATTCGCTCCGCGCTGCACCGCACGGGTGCGGCCTACGCGGCTATTCGGCAGCGGCGCACCGCGGCAGAGGCTTCCAGGAAGAACCTCGAGCTCGTCGTAGATTCGTACTCGCAGGGCACGATGTCGATCCTCGACTTGATCGACGCGCAGACCAGTGCTTTCCTCTCCGAGAGCCTGGCCGCCAACGCCGTCTATGAGTTCTTCATCCAGCTCATGGAGGTGGAACGCTCCATCGGCCGTTTCTACTTCTTTGCGAGCCAGGAGGAAATCGACGACATCGGCGATCGCTTCGACCGTTATCTGGAGCAGCATCCCATTACGTACTAACGCGAGCGTAGAGAGCCCCATCACCGAGGAGAATCCGATGCTGACATTCCGCCGTTTTCTCGTGCTTGCCGTCGCCGCCCTGGCGCCGGCGTGTGGGAAGGAACCGCCGCCACCGCAGGAGACCATCCGGCCCGTTCGGTGCGTGCCTATCTTCGCGACGGGTGGCGCGCAGGAACGCTTGTTCTCCGGCGCCGCACGGGCCGACGTCGAGTCGAATCTGAGCTTCAGAGTGCGCGGAACGGTGCGCTCGATTCGAGTCAAGGTCGGTGACCGCGTCCAGAAGGGCACTCCCATCGCGGAGCTGGACCCGACTGACTACGAGCTGCAGGCGCAGGACGCGCAGGCCTCGGTCGCGCAGGCCCTGTCGCAGGCGCGCAACGCAAAAGCCAACTACGAGCGCGTGCAGGGGTTGTACGTGAACCAGAACGCCTCTCGCGCTGACCTCGATGCGGCGCAGGCTCAGAAGGAATCCGCGGAGGCGCAGGTGGGGTCGCTCGAGAAGAAGCTAGAGCTGGCGAAGATGCAGCTCGAATACACACGCCTCGTGGCGCCGGTCGCGGGATCGATCGCGTCCGTCAACGTGGAAGTCAACGAGAACGTGGACGCGGGAAAGAGCATCGTCATGCTCGCCGGCGCGGGGCGCAAGGAGGTGCAGGTGACGATACCCGAGATACTGATCACGCAGATCTATGAGGGTGACGCCGTGACGGTGCGCTTCGACGCGATTCCGGGGCGGACCTTGCCCGGCACTGTCACCGAGGTCGGCGTGTCCTCCACGGGTTTCGCCACGACCTACCCGGTGAAGGTGCAGCTCGACGAGACCACCGAGGAGGTGCGCCCCGGCATGGCGGCCGAGGTGTTGTTTCGTTTTCAGGGCAGCGGCGGTCGCTCGGCCTTCATCGTTCCGTCGGTGGCGGTCGGCGAAGATCGCGAGGGCCAGTTCGTTTTTGCGGTCGAAGCGACGGGCGATGGGCTCGGCGTCACCAAGCGTAAGCGAGTCACCGTGGGGGAGTTGACGTCGCAAGGTCTCGAGATCCTTGCCGGTATCGAGGATGGCGACCTGATCGTTACCGCGGGAGTGAGCCGCATCGTCGACGGCCAGACGGTTCGCATCACCAGCCAGGCCGAAGGAGAGTGACATGAACGTCACGAGTTGGGCGATCGACAAGAATCGCATCACCCTCGTCGCACTTCTCCTGATCATCGTTGGCGGGCTGCAGACCTACCGGACCATGCCCCGCAATGAAGATCCCGGTTTCATCATCCGCACGGCCACCGTGATCACCTACTTCCCCGGCGCCAGTCCCCAGCGTATCGAGCAGCTCATCACGGACAAACTCGAGAAGGCTATTCAGCAAATGCCGGAGATCGACTTCCTGAGCAGCGAATCGAAGACCGGCGTCTCCATCATCTTCGTCAACGTGCAGGAGCGCTACGCGAAGATGCGGCCGATATGGGACAGTCTGCGCCGCAAGGTCGAGGCTGCCCGCCGGGATCTACCGGACGGTGTGATCGGTCCTGCGGTCGACGACGAGTTCGGTGACGTCTTCGGCACCATCATAACCGTTACCGGAGAGGGCTTCGACTACGCCGAGCTCAAGCAGGTAGCAGACCAGGTTCGCGACGAGCTTCTCTATATAGACGAGGTGGCGAAGGTCGAGATCCTCGGGGCCCAAAACGAACGTATCTTCGTCGAATTCAACAACGCGCGCCTCGCCGAGATCGGCCTCTCGCCGGGACAGCTCCAGCGCATCCTCGAGCAGCGTAACGTCATCTTTCCCGGTGGAGATATCAGCACCGGGCGCGAGCGCATCGTGCTCGAGCCGACCGGCAACTTCGAGTCGATAGATGAGCTGCGCCGCACCGTGATCGCCCTGCCCGGGGGCCGCGATCTAATCTACCTCGAGGACATTGCCGAGATCCGTCGGGGCTACATCGATCCACCGCGCGCGATGATGCGCTCTTCCGGCGAACCTTGTCTCGGACTCGCGATATCGCTGCGCGAGGGCGGCAACATCATCGTGCTCGGAGAGAAGGTCATGGCGACGATCGACCGGCTGCAGGCGCTGTACCCGATCGGGGTGGAATTCGACGTCGTCGCGTTCCAGCCGGAACACGTGCAGCGCAAGATCCGCGGGTTCAGCCAGAGCCTCCTGCAAGCGGTGGGCATCGTGCTGCTGGTCATGCTGGCCGCGCTCGGGCTGCGCACCGGCCTGGTGGTGGCGTCGCTCATTCCCGCGGCCATGATCATGTCCATCCTGGTCATGAACCAGTTCGGCATCGGTCTGGACCAGATGTCACTGGCGTCGCTCATCATTTCGCTCGGGCTCCTGGTGGACAACGCGATCGTGATGTCGGAGTCGATCATGACGCAGATCGCGCAGGGCAAGAGGCCCGTGCAGGCCGCCGTCGACTCCGCCGCGGAACTGCGCGTGCCGCTGCTCACATCGTCCCTCACCACCGCCGCGGCGTTTCTCCCCATATTCCTGGCTGAGTCCTCCACGGGTGAGTACACTGCGCCGCTATTCAAAGTCGTCACGATCACGCTCCTCTGTTCCTGGCTCCTGTCCCTCACCATGACCCCGCTTCTCTGCGTGCGCTTCCTTCGCGTGAAGCCGCGCCCGGCGCAAACAGCGTACGAAAGTCCCTTCTATCGACGCTATCGGGGCGTGCTGCTCATGGGCCTGCGCCACCCCTGGTTGTCGATGGCGTCGGTCTTCGTCGTCTTCTTCGTGTCCATGCAGGGTTTCCGCTTCGTCCCCAACATATTCTTTCCGCCCAACGACAAGGCAATCTTCACGGCGAGTTTCACCTTGCCGCCGGGCACGCCCATCGAGCTGACCGCGGCGTCCGCATCCCGGCTGGAGACGTTCGTGAAGGACGAGCTCGTCGCTGGCCCGCAGCGACCGGAGGGCATTGTCAACTGGGCCACGCATATCGGCGAGGGAGCGCCGCGCTTCTATCTGTCGTACAATCCCGAGTTCTCCCGACCCGAGTACGCGACCATGATCGTGAACGCCACCTCGCGCGCCGAGTGCGATCGCCTGATCACACGCATGGAGGACTTCTGCTTCGAGCACTTCCCCGACATGGTCACCGATATCAAACCGCTGGCGATGGGACCACCTCCGGAGGCACCCGTCGCCGTGCGCGTGAGCGCGCGCAGCGACGCCCTTCTCTTCTCTATCGTCGACAAGCTCAAGGCCCGGCTCGAGACGACCGCCGGCACCCGCAACGTGCGCGACGACTGGGGACCGCGCTCCAAGAAGCTGCTCGTGCGTATCAATCAGCCTCGCGCACGGCGCGCGGGCGTGACCAGCATGGACGTGGCCGCGTCACTGCAGGCAAACCTGAGCGGCATGACGACCACGGAGTTCCGCGAGGAGGACGAGGTGATCCCCGTCATTCTCCGCTCCGTCGCTGCCGACCGTCAGGACATCGGCAAGCTCGAGAGTCTCAACGTATTCTCGCAGGCGACGGGGCGACCGGTTCCGCTCAAGCAGGTCGCCGACATAGAGGTCGAATGGGAGGCCTCGAAGATTCTGCGCCGCGACCGGCTGCGCACCGTCACGGTAAAGGCGGACATCACCCAGGATGTGACCGCTATCGGCGTCGCACGGGGGGTCGAGGAATGGCTGCGCGAGGAGCGCCGTGGGTGGGGCGTCGACGCCAAGTACGAAATGGGCGGCGAGATCGAATCATCCGTCGAAGCCAACGCCTCCATCAATGCCAAGCTACCCGTCGCCCTGATGATCATCGTGCTTCTGCTGGTGGGACAGTTCAACTCGTTCAGACGACCCGTCATCATTCTGTTCGCGATTCCCCTGGGACTGATCGGGGTGGTCTTCGGCCTGCTCGTGGCCCGTTCTTACTTCGGCTTCATGACTTTCCTGGGCGTGATATCGCTCGCCGGCATCGTCATCAACAACGCGATAGTGCTTCTCGACCGCATCAAGATCGAGATCGAAAAGAACGGCCTCGATCCGGCACGCGCCGTGGTCGAGGCGGCCCAGCGCCGCTTGCGCCCGATCCTGCTCACGACCGCCACCACCATGGGCGGTCTCCTCCCGCTCTGGTTCGGCGGCGGTGTCATGTACGAGCCGATGGCGATCGCCATCATCTTCGGGCTGCTGTTCGCGACGCTGCTCACCCTGGGCGTCGTGCCCGTGCTCTATGCCCTGTTTTTCAGGGTCGATTTCAAACGGTTCCGGTACAACGCCGAGAGATGACCCCAGCGTGGAAGCGACACCCAGCAGCAGGCGCGCTGCCTACATTCTCCTGACGCTCTCGTCGCTATGTTTTGCGGGCGCGTGGGTGGCGGGAAAAGTAGCGGTGCGCACGATGCCGCCGCTCGCGTTGGCCACCGGTCGTTTCGCCGTGGCCTCCGTATTGTTGTGGCTATGGGCGTCGCGCGCGCCGGGCGGTATTGCCTGGCGGCTCACCCGCGCCGACTTGGCGCTCGTCGCCGGCATGGGGCTCACGGCCGTCGCCGGCTACAACGTCCTCTTCCTCTATGGCCTGCGTCTCGCACCCGCCTCCGATGGCGCCATCATCGTCCCCGGTCTCGTCGCGCCACTGACCGCCGTTATCAGCTGGCCGCTGCTGCGCGAACGCATCGGCCGGGGCGGCACCTTGGGACTCGTGCTCGCGCTCGCGGGGATGGGGCTGGTCATGAGCCCGGGCTGGCAGGCCGGCCGCGAGCGATTTTTAGGAGACCTGCTGTTCGTCCTCGGCGCGGTGTGCTGGGCGCTGTACTCGGTTCTCGGGAAGGTCGTTACCGGACGGCTTAGTTCCGTCAACGCCACGTTGTTCGGCACCCTCGCCGGCACCGTCATGCTGGTGCCCTTGGCAATAGCGGAGCGGGGGTGGACGGCGCTCCTCGTCGCTCCCCTGGAGGCCTGGCTCGGACTCGCGTACCTCGGCGTGTTCGCGACCGTCGTCTCGTTCGTGTTTCTCTACGAAGGGATTCGCCGGCTCGGGGCCACGCGCGCGAGTTCCTTTTTGCTGCTTGTACCCATATTCGGCGTGCTGCTCTCGGCGGCGCTGCTCCGGGAGCACATCACCCCCCGCACGTTGGCGGGGGGCGCGCTCGTCATCGCCGGCCTGTGGTTGGTGCAGCGTGATTTCCGCCCTCGCCCTGCCGAAGCTGCGCTACAATTCAAATGAGCCTGCACCGTCGCAGATCGAGGAGAACGTATCCATGAATGAAGATCATCGCTACGCGTTCCACATGAATGCGCTCCACGGGGGCCTGGAGCTGATCGACACCCAGCGCATCGTCGATGAGTGCCGCGAGCCCTGGTTCAACCAGACGCTCTGCGCTGTCAACGACTGCGTCGTGCGCCTGGGTATCATCGAGGGAGACTTCCACTGGCACCAGCACATCGAGGAAGACGAGTTCTTCTACGTCCAGGAGGGGCGCCTCCTCATCGACCTGGAGGACCGCACCGTCGAGCTGCTCCCCAAGCACGGATTCCTCGTCCCCAAGGGCGTCGTGCACCGGACGCGCGCGCCGGAAAAGTGCGTGATCTTGATGGTCGAGGGCAGTGGCGTCGTCCCTTCGGGTGATGGAGCCGTGGGCACGGGTGACACAGAGTAGTTCTGCAGTACACGCACGAGGAGGATAATCCCATGCATCGTTTCGTGTCGGTCGCTTCCGCTTTCGTTCTAACCCTGGCCTGGACGGCGCCCGCGCTGTCTCATTGCGAGATCCCCTGCGGCATCTACGGTGACAAGATGCGCTTCGACATGATCGAGGAGCACATCGCAACCATCGAGAAGTCGATGAACCAGATCGCAGAGCTGTCGAAGGCGGGGGATATGAACTACAACCAGATCGTGCGCTGGGTGACGAACAAGGACGAGCACGCGGGTCAGATCCAGCACATCGCGAGCCAGTACTTCCTCACCCAACGCATCAAGCCCGCCGACGGGGACGCGCGGGCCAAGTACGACAAGCACCTGGAGCTCTTGCACCAGATGCTCGTCTCCGCCATGAAGTGCAAGCAGACCACCGACCTCGCCCAGGTGGAGAAACTGCGCGCGCTCAACCAGGAGTTCCGCGCCTCCTACCTCGGCCCCGAGGGCGAGGCGCACACGCACTAGTCGGCGAGTTGCTCCTGGAGGCGCCCGGCGTCGATGGGAGATGCCGGGTCGAAGCTGGTGGAGTGGACGAGTCGGGCGACTACGCGCCGAGGATCGCCTTTACCCGGGCGAAATCCTGGGACGTGTCCACGTCGAGAAAGTTCCACACCTCGCCGACGTTCACTTCCACGACCTCGGCCGCGTAGCGCTCGATCACGCCGCTCCCCTTGTCGTCGTCCTCGAGGGCGAGGAAATCGGCGAATTGTGTCGCGGGGATGATTCGCGGATGGCGCCACTGGCCTTCGCAGACCGGCACGACCAGGCGGCCGCCGCGCCGGTGCGCGTCGAGCAGACAATCGATGATGCCCGCGGACACCAGCGGCATGTCACCCAGAAAGATCCCGGCTGCCGTGGCCGCCGCGGGAATGGCGTGCAGCCCGGTCTTTAACGAGGACATCTGTCCCCGCTCCGGGGCCTCGTTGTAGGCGAAGGACAAGCGCTGGTCGGGGAAAGCGGCGCGAATCGCCTCCTCCACGTCGCCGCCCGGCGGTCCGACTACCACCACCACGGCGTCGAGCGACGAGTCGAGACAGTTGCCCACGGTGTGACCCACGAGCGGCTTGCCCGCCACCGCGTGCAGCAGCTTGGGAGCCCGGAAGCGCTCGCCGCGTCCGGCCGCAAGTACGACCCCGGTAATCATGACTTCAGGTGCGCTACGATCTCGGCCATTATGCTCATCGCAATCTCGGGGTCCGACCGCGCCCCGATGTCGAGACCAATGGGTGAATGCACGCCTTCGAGTTTGTCCTGAGAGAATCCTTCGTCGGTGAGCACCGCGAACATGCGTTCGCGCCGTCCGCGCGAGCTCAGCACGCCGACGTAACGACAGCCGGCGAGCAGCGCCGCGCGCAGCGCGCCCAGGTCCCGCTCGAAGCCGTGCGACAGGATCACGGTGCACGCGTGTGCGGGCGGATCCGCGCTCTCGAGGTGGAGGCGAAGGCGGGGAATCCCGCGAAAGAGATCGAGGAACGCCTCGCGCCAGTCGACCAGATGCACGACGAAGTCCATCTCAGCGGCCAGCGACACCAGCCGTCGCGCGAGGGGAGTGGCTCCGAAGAGGTAGAGCGGCGTGAGCGGCTTGACGCGCTCGACGTAGCGCGTCGTGGCCTTCGCCGGTTCCCTCTCCTCTATGCGGAGATCACCCGACTCGACCTCGTGTACGAGGAATACGGGCGGGCCGTCGGCCAGATGGCTATCCAGCCGCGCGTAGATCTGCTTGTGCGCGTCCAGCACCGGTTCGAGCAGGAGTTCGATCGTACCGCCGCAACCGCTCCCCGTGCCCACCAGGGCGTCGGCCTCGTCACTGGAATCCACGGTAAGCACGCCCGGTTTCACCTCGGCCAGCGCCGTTTCGACACGGGCGAGAATCTCCTGGTCGGCGCAGAGCGCGCCGAGGTTGCCATGCACCGGCTCGATGCGCCCGGGCACGTACAGGGCCTGGTGGCCGATCTTCTTGTACGTGTGGCCGCGCGCGCCCGTGATCGTGGCCAGCACGCCCTTCTCGGCGGCAAGGATGCTATCGAGCAGCGAGAAATTCATCGAAGATACCCAGTAGAAAATTACGAGCGACGGACTTACGGTACGCCGGCGGGAAGAACAGCGTGTCCATCGGTTTGAGGGCGGCGTAGACGGTATCGGCAATGCCGTGCAGATCGCCCCGCTTCACTTCGTTCCGGAACACGGGGATACTCGGGCTCACCGCGGTCACGGCCACGCACACGGACAGCTTCTCGTCCCCCACCGGTTCGATGACCACGGCCACTCCCAGCTCGGGAAAATCGAAGGAGTCGCGGATGCGGAGCTTGCGGTAGCGGGAGAAGCGCGGCCGGGCGGGCACGTCCACGCGCGCGAGGATCTCACCGCGCAGGTCGAAGGGGTCCTTGCCGTCGTCGCGGTAGAGCGCCTCCAGGGGCACCACGCGCGTGCCGCTCCCCCCGGTCCCAACGAGCGTGACCTCCGCGTCGAGGGCGACGAGCGCCGGCGCCAGATCCGAGCACAACGTGGCGAAGCAGCGCCCTCCGCTCGTAGCCACGCGGCAGATGTCGGTGTCCAACTTCAGGCACGAGCCCACCGCATCGCGCCAGAACGGGCTGCGGTCGTAGTAGCGGCAACGCGTATCTTGGAGCAGGTTGCCGCCCACGGTCGCCATGTTGCGGATGATGGGCGTGGCCACCACGCCCACCGCCTCGCGGAGCGCCGTCAGATCGGCGATCTCGCGCGCGCGCTCGAGTGCACGCAAGCGCGTGAGCGCTCCGATGCGCACCACATCCCCTTCGCGCGACACGCCGTCGATGCCGCCGACGTCGGCGATCGAGACGAGCGCGTCCGGAGCGAACTGCCCGCGCTTGAGCTTGGGCACCAGGTCGGAGCCGCCCGCCACGACCATTGCGCGCGCTCGCTCCGCAAGCAGCTGCGCCGCTTCGGCCACCGTGCGCGGCCGCAGCAGCTCAAACGGCTCGATCCGCTGCATCCTGCGGCACCTCCACTCGCACCGGTTCGGGGAAGGGGAAAGCGATCACGCCGCGCGGGCCGACGCGCTTGGACCCGCGCTCGAGCGCGCGCAACACTTTGTCCGGCGTCACCGGGAGCTCGTCGAAGCGCACCCCGATGGCGTCGTATACGGCATTGACGAACGCCGGCGGTACGGGCAGGAGCGGGCCCTGCCCCACCTCCTTGGCGCCGAAGGGTCCTTCCGGATCGGGGTCTTCGACGAGGAACGTCTCGATCTCCGGCGTTTCCATGATCGTCGGCGTCTTGTAGTCCAAGAGGCCCGCGTTGCGCAGGAGACCCTCGCGCGTGAACGCCATCTCCTCCATGAGCGCCTCGCCGAGACCCATGTAAACGCCGCCCTCGACCTGTCCCTCCACGTTGACGCGGCTGATGCAGCGCCCGATGTCGTGGGCGATCCACACCTTCTGCGGCCGCACTCGGCCCGTGTCCGCGTCGACGTGCACGTGGATGACGCACGCCGTGTAACTGTACGCCGGAGACGGCCCCACACCCGCGCCCTTGAAGTCGCCGTACTGGGGTCGCGGCGTGTAACTCCCCGTGAACGAAAGCAGCCCCTGCCGCGTCTCGGCGCGCGCGATGGCCTCCTCCACGGTGAGGCCGCGATCCGGATCCGACGCGACGAACACGCGGCGATCCGCGAACGCGAGCTGTTCCGCTTCCGCTTCCAGCGCATCCGCCGCCGCCGCGGCCAGCGCGTCGCGCAGCTTCTGCGCCGCTTCCCGCGCCGCGTTGCCCATCATCATCGTCACGCGGCTGGAGTAGCTGCCCAGGTCGGGCGGCACGCTGTCGCTGTCGCGCAGCACCAGGGTCACGTCTCCGGGCGCGACTCCCAGTACCTCCGCGACGATCCACGAGAGCACCGTGTCCGCGCCCTGGCCGATCTCCGTGTGCCCCGAGTACGCCGAGATCTTGCCCGAGCGGTCCGCCTTGACGATCACCTCGGAGTGCGGCATTTCGTTCCAGTAGATGGGGAGCGCCGCGCCGGAGATGTAGCAGCCGACCGCGAGTCCCAGCCCCTCGCCGAAGGGCAGCCGCCCGTGTTTCTCCGCGTAGCCCGAGGCCTCGACCACGCGCCGGAGGCACTCGTCGAGCGCGCAGGAAGTAACGCTGAGGTGATTGACCGTCTTCGAGTGCGGTGCGATGAGGTTGCGCGCGCGCAGCTCGTGCGCGCTCTCGCCCAGGTCCTCCGCGATCCGGTCCAGGTGGGCTTCCAGCGTGAACCGCGGCTGCGGCGTCCCGTGACCGCGCTTGGGGCCGCACGGCGGTTTGTTGGTATAAAAGCGAACCACCTCGGCCTTGTACGTCTCGAAGCGATACGTCGTCGGCTGCAGCGCGGCGTGGTAGTACGCCGCCGCGGTGCCGAAGCTGCCGTACGCGCCTCCGTCCAGGAACGCCTTGAAGTGCACGGCGGCGATCCGACCGGCGCGTATCCCCGTCTTGATCCACATGAGGGAGGGATGCCGACCCCGGTGGTTGTAAAACACTTCCTCGCGCGTCAGCGTGATCTTGACCGGGTGGCCCGTCAGCATCGCCAACTTGGCTGCGCATATGGTGTCCGGAAACGGATCGAGCTTGCCGCCAAACCCGCCGCCCACGTACGGCACCACCACGCGCAGGGCGTGGGGCGGGATGGAAAGCACCTTGGGGAGAATCTGCTGCAAGTAGTAGGGCGCCTGGTGCGACACGAAGATGGTGACGCGGCCGTCGGAAGCATCGGCCAGGGTGGCGTGCGTCTCCATGGGCACGTGCGTGCTGCCCGCGTAGTAGAACACGTCCTCGCGCGTGTACTCGCTCCCCGCCAGCGCCGCCTCCACGTCGCCGAACTCCAAGGCGACCACGCGGTGCGCGTTGCCCTGGAACTTGGGCGACTCGTGCAGGCGCACGCGCGCCGCGAAGGCGTCCTCCACCGAGAGCATCGCCGGCAGCCGCGCGTACGACACGTCGATCAAGTCGAGCGCGCGCTGCGCGATGGCCTCCGTGTCCGCGCACACCGCCGCCACCGGCTCGCCCACGTAGCGCACCCGGTCTACGGCGAGCGCCGTCTCGTCCTGGTGCACAGGCAGGATGCCGTAGCGCACGGGCAGGTCGGCGCCCGTGATCACGGCGCGCACGCCGGGCAGCGCCCGGGCGCGGTCTACGTCCATGCTCTCGATGGTTCCGTGGGCGACGGTGCTGCGCTTGAGCTTGCCGAAGAGCATCCCCGGCAGGCGCAGGTCATCCGCATAGGTCGCCCGCCCCGTGACCTTGGCCAACGCTTCGACGCGGCCGCCGCGGCCGCCGATCAGCTTATACGCCGCGTCTTTGGGCGATCTCCGTGCTTCGTTCATACGCTTCGAGGATTTTGACGAACCCGGTGCACCGGCATATGTTGCCCGAGAGTTCCCGCCGCGGATCGATGGCTTCGCCGTTGGCCGCGCGCGCGAGGATGTGGTGAAACATGACGGCCATTCCGGGCGTGCAGTAGCCGCACTGCGACCCCCCCGCCGCGGCGAACGCTTCGCGCACGACTTCGACGTGCTCCCCCACCAGCCCCTCCACCGTCGTCACCCGCTTGCCGTCGCAAAGCTGTGCGAGCGTTATACACGACAGCGCCGGCGCGTCGTCGACGAGCACCGTACACGCGCCGCACTCCCCGTGCTCGCAGCCAAACTTGGTGCCTGTGAGCTGAAGATCTTCGCGCAGCGTCTCGAGCAGCGTGCGCTCGGGCGCCGTCAGAATCTCACGCTCGACACCGTTGACGATGACAGAGATGACCCTCTTCGTCACTTCGCGCACCCTTGCAGGATTCCTCTGATCTCGTGCTCGGCCAAGAGCCGCCGCGAACGCTTCGCGGCCTCCAGAATCGTCTCGACGACATCCGGATCGGCCGCGTAGCCGTGCGTCTCCAGCCAGTGGACCACGTTGGACGCCCCGCTCATGGGGCCGACCTCGATCTCCTGATGCCGGCCCACCCAGCCCGCCGGGACCGACGAGTATATGCGGTCGGCCAGCCAGGCGTCGCCGATCTTCATCGCCTTCATCACCGCCGCCGCGTGCACCCCGGTGCTGGTGCGGAACGCGTCGGCGCCGATGACGGGGTGATTGTACGCCACGGGCGCGCCGCACGCACGCGAAACCAGCTCACAGTACTCCCGGAGCGAGCTCAGGTCGTTCTCGATGAGGCCGAGCATGCGCATGTTGACGAGCAGAACCTCCATGGCCACGTTGCCGCAGCGTTCTCCCACGCCCAGCCCGCAGGCGTGGACGCGATTGACGCCCTCGTCGATCGCTACCAGCGCGTTGATGAGCGCGAGCCCGCGGTCGTTGTGGCCGTGCCAGTCGATCTTGACGTCCACACCCGTCTCCGCGACGAGGTCGCGGGCCCACCGCATCAGATTTCGCGTGCCCTCGGGCGTGGCGTAGCCCACGGTGTCGGCCAGACAGATGCGGTGTGCCCCGCAGTCGATGGCGGTCTTGTAGAGCGCGCGCAGCGACTCCGGATCGGCGCGCGTGGTGTCCTCGGTAACGAACATCACGGGCAGGTTGTGGCTCACCCCGAATTTCACTGCCTCCTCCACCTTGCGCACCATGAAGTCGAGCTCCCAGTTCTCCACGTACTTGCGGATGGGGCTCGAGCCGATGAAGACGGACGCTTCGATGGGAATCCCCGCCGCCTGGGACGCCTCCACCACGGGCGCGATGTCCGCGATGACCGTGCGCGCGGCGCAGTTCGGGTAGAGCGGCAGGCGTTTGTCGGCGATCTCCTTGGCGAGGGCAATGACGGCCGCGAGCGCTTGCGGGCCAGCGCCCGGCAGGCCGATGTCGGCGGACTGTATGCCGAGCTTCACCATGAGGTGAAGGAGCTCGATCTTGTCCTCCACGGGGGGGTCGGATATGGATGCGGACTGGATGCCGTCCCGCAAGGTCTCGTCGTCGAGCTCTGCCCCCACGGCGGCCCGTTCGGGGGCACCCAGCCTGTTCCAGTCATAGATGAGTTCGTGCCTTTCCATCTCGACCTCCTGGGCAAGCCGGCGGAAGATGACCGGCGCGTTGGATTATAGCGGGCGCCGCGAACAGATTCCAATGGGATCTTGATGTCCCGATATGAGTTGCGCGCGCCGTCGTCGCCGCTGGCGTGGTCGATAACAGTCTGTTAAAGTACGGGTTAGCAGCGTGGTCGCCATGAGTACCAACGCCTTTCACGAGTCCGATCCTCGCCGCCGCTTCACCGGCCGCGTCTCGCACTACGTCCGCTACCGGCCCGGCTATCCCGAGGCGCTCTTCGACTGCCTGGTCCGCGAGGCCGGGCTCGATGCGAGTTGCGCGGTGGCCGACGTCGGTTCGGGATCCGGGATCTTCACGCGCGCGCTGCTCCCGCGGGTGGGTCGGGTGTACGCCGTCGAGCCCAACGCCGAGATGCGCGCCGCCGCCGAGCGCGAGCTCGGCACCATGGCGGGTTTCATCAGCGTCGAAGGAACCGCCGAAGCGACGCGGCTGCCCGACCTGTCGGTGCGGCTGGTGGTGGCCGCGCAGGCGTTCCACTGGTTCGACCCCGAGGCGGCGCGCCGGGAGTTCCAACGCATCCTGGAACCGGGCGGGCGGGTGGCGTTGGTGTGGAACTCGCGCGTCGTCGACGCCACACCCTTCATGCGCGCCTACGAGTCACTCCTGCGCGCGGAATCGCTCGATTACGAGCGCGTCGACCATCGTCGCGCGACGCGCCGGCTCGACGGGTTTTTCGCCGAGCGATGGCACTGGACCTTCGACCATGAGCGCGACCTGGACTGGGAGGCGTCGCTCGGCTACATGCTCTCCGCATCCTACGTACCCCCCTCCGGGCACCCCTCGCACGCGCGCATCGTGGAAGGACTCAAGCGCATCTTCCACGCGCACGCGCGCGGCGGGCGCGTCGCCTGGGTGTACCGTGCCGAGCTGTTCCTCGGGATCGTGTGACCGGAATCACTCGGCCTGCTTTTGACGGAGCGCAGCGACAGAAACACCCGTAGGGTGCCGGTCGCCATATCACTTAACGAACACAACCTTCCGGTCAAGAATGATGCACTCGCACTATTTGCGTGCGAGAGGCCGTCTGTCATAATCCTAGTTGCGCTCAACAGGCCGCGATCGCCCCGGATACGCGGCCTGCACATGCTTTGGTCGTCTCGGTCATGTGCATGGAGGTGGACTGTGAAACATGTCGTATGGGTTGGTTTAGCGTCTCTGATCCTGATCTCTGCCGTCACTGCGGGTGGCAACCCGATCATCCCGCCGCCGATCAACGGGACGTACTTCTCGTTCGATCTGCCCGGGGGGTCGTTCAACCCGGGTTACTTCAGTGAGTCCTGGGTCGACCCCGGCACGCATGGACAGATCGGCAACACGGTGAATGCGGCATCGTGGGACGGTGCGTCACTGGGTGCGGAATGGCGGCTGTGGTGCCCGTCGATCGGCTGGCCGCCCGAGCTCGTTTCGGATACGCGCGACGCCGAGGGGACCGGCGAGGTCACGTGGCGGACGCGTTACAATGGAGGCCATTTCTGGCTCTCCATGAACGGCCCGTGGAGCTTCGATGGCTATCTGGACTTCACTGGTGTGCTCGCCGGCTTCATCGCGACGACGACGTACCAGTACGTGGACGGTGCGATACTCGGGATCCGCACCAACATCACGTTGTCGGGCCTTTTCGACAACCTCGGGGGCAACTGGACGCCCCGGTGCATGGATTACATCATCAGCAACGCGGCGTTCTTCGGGACCACCGATACCGAGATCAAACCGCTGGACTTCCCCCCATTCCTCGACCCGGACGAGTGCCCGAGCGACCTGCCAGGCCTCCTGCGCGGTGGTTGGGGGAGCGTGACCGAGATCACGCTCGTGATCCGGGACTGCTACATTGTGCCGACAGAGTCCACGACGTGGGGCCACGTCAAGGCGTTGTACGGCGACGAGCAATAGACGGATCGGGGAGTTGAGGAGGGGGGGCGAAAGCCCCCGCCTCTTTCTCCCATACTCGGCCCGTGGGGTGCAGACTCTCAGCCGCGCACGAGGCGCCAGCGCATGCAAAGCTCCCGGTCCGGTCTGAACTGTTCTCTCGAGAAACGATACACGGTCACGCCGTCATCGCGCACCGTCGCCTGGGCGTCGTAGGTGAGCGACAGCAGTTCGATACCGGGCGGGACATAGATCTCGAAGTCGGCCCGTTCGAGTGGGAGCCGCCAGGCGGACGTCGACGTCAGGATGTAGCAGCCGGACGAGTCCCGACACATCTGCCGGTACCCGACGATGACGGCGGTGAGCCGCTCGGGGGCGAGCTCGACCGTGAACGCCGCACCGTCCCGCACGCGGCGGTGGACCAGGGTGTCGCCCTCGCAGACGACGCGTATCGAATCAGGGAAGGGATGTAGTGAATCGACTGGGAGGGGGTAGTACAGACCTACAGGATGCGGTTCCGACGCGGTGGTCGTGAAGTAGTACGTGCCATCAACCGCGATCGCCGAGGGCTCGACAAAGACCCGGATGCGCTCGCGCACGAACGTCACGGCCTGGGCTAAAGCCGTATCAACCCTGCACACCACTAGACCACAGAGTAGTGCGCTCAGTAAGAACACGCGATGACGTGGGAACGTTTGCATCAGCGTGACGGACTCGTCCAGGATCACGACGCACCATTGCAATTGCCCTACAGCCGCCCTCGTCGCCCTTCCCGGCATGATACAGTATTGTCCACAGGGCGGGGTGTGGTACGGGAGCCTCGACAGCCTGAGGACCGGCCAGGGTTACAAGCCGAGCTGTTTCTCGGGATCGTGTAGGAAGGGCTCCCTGCGCCCTTGCGTGGGGCGGGGCGACGGG
>JAOTVO010000278.1 GCA_029863355.1 Candidatus Krumholzibacteriia bacterium | reverse complement strand
GCGCCGCCGCCCCCGCGCCCGAGCATCATCATGTTCTGGGCGACGATCTCGGTGGTGGAACGCTTGGCGCCCTGCTGGTCCTCCCACTGGCGCGTCTGCAGGCGCCCCTCGATGTACACGCGCTCACCCTTCTTCAGGTACTGCTGCGCGATCTCCGCCAGCCGCCCCCACGCGACGATCCGGTGCCACTCGGTGCGCTCCTGGCGCTCCTTGTTGCGATCCGTAAAGCGCTCCGTCGTCGCGATGTTGAAGTTGGCGACGGCCTGCCCGCTCGGCGTGAAACGCACGGTCGGGTCTCCGCCCAGGTTGCCGATCAGAATCGCTTTGTTCACCCCACTCATCACATACCTCCCAGCCTGACATCCACAAGAACGCGCAGCGGGGCCTTTCCCCGCCTCGCTCCCTTATAATGGAAACGCGCGTCGGGGTCAAGGGCTTCCGGGCCGGGGCCCTCGCGCGAGGGCCCCCATGGTTGATTGCGGCGCGCGGGGATGCTACCATGCGGCCGGCCACTGGGGTAACCGTCAACCATCCACCGGGAGCCGCACCCATGGGTGAGCGCGACGTCAAGCACGAGGCGTCGGCCGACGACCTGCGCGTGTTCACGAAGGCGCTTCTGAACGACGTTAGCGCCCTCGAGCGGATGATCGACGCGGACATGTTCGAGAAGGGCCTGCGGCGCATCGGCGCGGAGCAGGAGCTCTTCCTCGTCGACAAGGACCTCTTCCCCGCCCCCATCGCGCCACAGGTCCTCGAGACCCTGGACCCCGCGAGCTTCGGCACCGAGCTGGCGCGCTTCAACCTTGAGATCAACGTCGAGCCCAAGATCTTCGGCGGCGGCTGCCTCAACGAGCTCGAGTTCGACCTGCGCGACGCCATCCACAGCGCGCGCGGGGCAGCCGCGCCGCTCGGCGCCGACGTGATCCTCACGGGGATCCTGCCCACGCTGGCGCAGGCGCACCTCACGCTCGACAGCATCACGCCGCACCCGCGCTACCACGAGCTCAACGAGGCCATGCGGCGCCTGCGCGGCGGCGACTTCCACATTCACATCAAGGGCCTTGACGAGCTGCAGATCACCCACGACAACGTCCTCGTGGAGGCGTGCAACACGAGCTTCCAGATCCACTTCCAGGTCGCCCCCGACGAGTTCGCGCGGCTCTACAACCTCGCCCAGGCGGTGAGCGCGCCCGTCCTCGCCGCGGCGGTCAACTCGCCGGTCCTCTTCCGGCACCGCCTTTGGAAGGAAACGCGCGTCGCCCTCTTCCAGCACGCGATCGACGCCCGTTCCGAGACCCACCGCACGCGCAGCACCACGCCGCGCGTCGACCTGGGGCACAAGTGGGTGGACAACTCCGTCCTCGAGCTCATCCGCGACGACATCGCGCGTTTCCGCGTCCTGCTCGTTCGAGGAATCGAGGAGGACGCCCTGGAGATGCTGGCGCGGGGAAAGGTCCCGCCCCTCGCCGCCCTGCGCCTGCATAACGGCACCGTCTACCGGTGGAACCGGTTCTGCTACGGCGTGATGGGCGGCAAGCCGCACCTGCGCATCGAGAGCCGCGCGCTCCCCGCCGGGCCCACGGTGGTCGACGAGGTGGCCAACGCGGCCTTCTTCTTCGGCCTCATGGCCGGGCTCGCCGAGGAGCACCGGGACATCTCCCAGGTGATGAGCTTCGACGACGTGCGCACGAACTTCTACGCGGCGGCGCGCCACGGTCTCACCGCGCAGATGGCGTGGAAGCGCGGCCGGACCCACACTGCGGAGTCGCTCATCCGCCGCGTGCTACTGCCCAAGGCGCGCGAGGGGCTCGTACACGCGGGCATCGACGGCTCGGACATCGACCGCTACCTGGGCATCATCGAGCAGCGCGTGCGCCACCACCGCACCGGCTCGCGCTGGATCCTCGACTCGCTGGCCGCCATGGGCGACTCCGGCACCGAGGACCTGCGCTACCGCACGCTCACCGCGGCCATGCTCGACCGCCAGAAGACGGGCGAGCCCGTGCACACCTGGCCGCTGGCCAGCCTCGACGAGGCCAAGGACTGGCGCTACAGCTTCCTCAACGTGGGCCAGGTGATGTCCACGCACCTCTACACGGTGCGCGAGGACGACCCCGTGCGCATGGTCGCGCACCTGATGGACTGGAACCACCTCCGCTACGTGCCCGTGGAGGACGACGCGGGCCGACTGCTCGGTCTGGTGACCCACCGCGCGCTCATCCGTATGATCGGCGACCCCCAAGCCGACAACGCCTCGGTGCGCGACATCATGCGACGCGACGTGATCACCGTAACCCCTGAGACCCCCACCGTGGAGGCGGTGCGCTTGGTGCGTACGCACCAGATCGGGTGCCTGCCCGTGGTGAATGAAGGCCGCCTGGTGGGCGTGCTCACGGCCTCGGACTTCCTCCCCCTCTACGACAAGATCATCGACGAGATGCTCAAGGAGCGCTCCCGTGCCGAGTGACGGCGGGGTCCTCGCCCGCGGCGCGGCGGCCGCGAGAATCGCCCTCGACTTCCGCAGCGAGCGCGCCGGGCCTTGCCTGGTCCTCCTCGCCGGTTTGCACGGCGACGAGGGCGCGGGGGTCAAGGCGCTGGAGCGGGTGGCGCACACGCTCTCGGCCGCCAAGCCGCGCGCGCGTGGGCGGCTCGTCGGCGTGCTCGGCAATTTGCGGGCGCTCGAGCGCGGTGTGCGCTACCTGGAGCGCGACCTCAACCGGGGCTGGTGCGACGAGAACGTCGCCGCGCTGCGCGCGCGCGAGGCATCCAACGACGGTCCCGAGGACGCCGAGCAGCGCGAGCTGCTCGCAGTTCTCGATGCGATCGAGGCGGAGGCGGAGCGCCCCGTCGTGTTTCTCGACCTGCACTCCACCTCGGCTGACGGCCCGCCCTTCTCGTGCATGCCGGACACGCTGGCCAACCTGCGCATCGCGCTCGAGCTGCCCGTGCCCGCCGTCCTCGGCCTCGAGGAGACCATCCAGGGGCCGCTGCTCGGGTACCTGAGCGACCTCGGCCACGGGGGGCTCTTTGTCGAGGGCGGGCGCCACGGCGCCCCCCAGACCACCGGCGTGCTGGAGTCGTGCGTCTGGGTGCTCGCCGCCGCGCTCGGCGTCTTCACCAGCGCCGACGTCCCCGATTACGGCGCTCACTGGGACCGCCTCGCCGCCTTCGGACAGGGCCTGCCGCGAGTGCTCGAGATCCGGCACGTCCACCCCACGCGCGCCGGCGACGGCTTCGTCATGCGTCCCGGCTTCCGCCACTACGACCGCGTGCTGCGCGGGCAGCTCGTCGCCCGCGACCACCGCGGCGAGATCCGCACGCCCCGCGGCGGCCGCGTGATGATGCCGGCCTACAAGCCCGGCACCGACCAGGGCTTCTTCATCGCCGCCGACATCCCGCCGCTCTTCGTCTGGATTCTCTTTCTGATCCGCGCGCTGCGCCTGGGCGCTCTGGCGGGCGCGCTGCCCAGCGCGCGCCGCGAGGCCCAGAACCCCGATCTCATCGAGGTGGCGGACTGGGTGCCCGAACGCCTGGTGAACGTGATCCGGCTCTTGGGGTGGCGGCGCGCGCACCGCGGGGCCGGCCGCACGTTGCTGCGCCGGCGCCGCGTGCGCCGCTGAAGCGAGGGCCCTCTGACGAGGGCCGAGGGAAGATGGGGTGGGCGATGGGATTTGAACCCACGACAACCGGAACCACAATCCGGGGCTCTGGACCAGGCTGAGCTACGCCCACCATCCGTAAGTTGTTGGGGGTGGAGGGAATACTAATCCGGTCGCG
>JAOTVO010000279.1 GCA_029863355.1 Candidatus Krumholzibacteriia bacterium | reverse complement strand
ACGGAATACGACGGCGGCAACGTCAAGATCTCCACCGACGGCGGGGCCACGTGGGCCATCCTCACGCCCGACGTCGGCTACGACGGCACCGCCCGCTCGGGCAACGCCGCCATCCCCGGCGAGCCGTGCTTCACCGGCACGCACACGTCGTGGAACCAGGTGGCGTTCGACCTCACCCCCTACAAGGGCGTGAGCGTCCTCATCCGGCTGCACTTCGGGAGCGACTCGAGCGTGCAGAGAGTGGGCTGGTACGTGGACGACGTCGTCGTTGAGGGCGTCGAGGACACCGCCGGACCGGAGTTCGCCTCGGTGGACGTGCCCACGAGCACGTTCGACGAGACGGGACCCTATACGGTGACGGCGACCATACTCGACGCGCTCAGCGGCGTGGCGTCGGCCATGCTCCACTACAGCACCGACGACGGCGTCTCCTACACGGCGGTGGCCATGACCCCGACGGGGAACCCCGACGAGTACAGCGCTGACATCCCCGGCCAGAGCGCAGGTACGCGCATCAAGCACTACCTGTCGGCCGTGGACAACGCCGCCAACGCGTCGGTCGACCCGGAGGGGGCGCCGGCCGCCACCTACGAGTTCGGCATCATGCCCTCGGGCGACTACCTCGTGCTCCTGGGCGGCGGGTCGCACACCTCCCCGGTCGACTTCCAGGCGGCGTTCTCGGCCATCGGCCGCACCGCCGACATCTGGGATTGGGACGACCTGGGGATGCCGACCGTCGCCATCCTCGAGGCCTACGACGCCGTCGTGATCGACGAGAGCTGGTACTTCGACGCGACGCAGATGGCCACGCTGTCGGCATGGCTCGACCAAGCCGACGGTACCATGCAGCGCGTGTTCATGCTCGGACGCGACATGTCGTACGGCTCCTCGGCGAGGCCCTTCATGGAGCAGTACACCGGCAGCATCTACGTCAAGGACGACCCCGGCTTCCGCGAGCTCACCAGCACCCCGGGTAACCCCATCGGCAACGACGAGACCTTCACCATCCTCGGGTCCTACCCGGACGAGATCGCGCTCTCGACCGTCTACACCGGCGCCCAGATCGTGTACAAGTACTCGGGCACCGGTTCGGCCATCGAGATCTACGACTCGGCCGACGAGCTGCGTGCGTTCTACGAGAAATCGGGCAAGCCCTGGGATCCGCGCATCTGGCCGCTCGACCCGTCGGGTCCCGACTCGGCGGCGGCGGTGAGCTTCGTGGGTCCGAACCACGCGGCCGTGTACATGTCGTTCAACCTCAACTACGTGCAGG
The DNA here is from genome assembly GCA_029863355.1 of Candidatus Krumholzibacteriia bacterium. Next base: position 2,504 of record JAOTVO010000279.1, on the reverse strand, counting down.
AAGCCTCGCGCCGCGCAGGGATCCTGGACCGCACCCTCGACTGGCTCGGCGCCGCCGCCTTCTCGGTGGCGGCCAATCGGACGCCGCCCGTCGAAGTGGCCAAGATTCCCGACGTGTTCGTGCTCGGCCAGAACTACCCGAACCCGTTCAACCCGGTCACGCGGATCCAGTTCGGCATCCCGGCCGGTTACGTGGGGACGGTGAGTCTCAAGGTGTTCAACGTGCGCGGGCAGCTCGTCGCCACCCTCTTCGAGGGCACGCGGCCGCCCGGGTACTACACCTTCGACTGGAACGGCACCAACCGTCGCGGTGAGTCGGTCGCTACCGGCATCTACTTCGCCCGCTTCCAGAGCGAGCGCACGACGATGATCCGGAAGATGGTCCTGCTGAAGTAATCGGCGAAGCCCAAACGGGGGCCCGCAGCAGAACGGCCCGGTCGCCTTCCGGCGGCCGGGCCGTTCGCCATCCAGGTGGCGCGACCCCTATTGCGCGTACCACTCGATGACGCGCGTCATGGCCTCCGCACACACCTTGCAGAATGCGCGCTGCGCCTTGGTGAACATGATGCAGTCGACCATGGGCCGGTAGAGGCCCGTGGAGGCGTAGCCCGCGCCTTCGAACGCGCCCACTTCGCCGGCGCGCTCGCTCGCGCTCAGGTAAGCGTACATCTTCTCCGCGTGCTCGCGGTCGCGGCGGTCGTACTCCGCCTCCGCGGCCTTCACCTCCGCTTCCGGCGCCCCGCTGCGCCGCAGCCCGGCGACGCGGTCGTTGAGCGCGCGGCGGGTCTCTTGCCAGGCCATGTCCATCGCGTCGTAGTCGGACTTCTCCCACGGCGTCGGAATCTCCGTCTCCGGCGCCACCAGGTGCTTCCACTTGAGCTTCGCGCGGTCGCTCTCCGCGGTGATGTTGGGCTCGGCCGGCTCGTAGCCCGTCGCGTAGTAGTCCTCGTAGGCGACGGCCGAGGTGTAGTACTCATCGGCAAGCCCGAAGAAAGAGTGGCCGAACTCGTGGACCATGAGGTACTCGCTCCACTGGTTGTCCGCGGTGAACGTGCAGTAGAAGTTGTAGATCCCCCCGCCCCCGTAGCGGTGGTGGTTGACCATGATGTAGAGAGCGTCGTAGGGAACGTGGCGCGCGATGTCGCGAAGCGCCTGGTTCTCTTCGGTCAGTATGTAGCGCTCCGAGCCCATCGAGTTGAACGTCGCACCTACGGCCGTCGCGCGAAAGGAACCGTGCCTCGGCTCGTCGATGCCGCTCTGCGCCGACGGCTTCAAGATCCCGTAGACGTTGAAGCGCGCCTTGTGCGACTTGCAGGGCTCGCTCGCGAAAAACACCTTAGTGAAGCGCTCCAGATCGCGCCGGAACTTCGCTTCTTCTGCCACCGTGTACCCCTCGCCCACGACGGCGATGTCGGCGTGCGTGTGCGGATCGCCGTTGTCCAGGCTCTTCACCACCCGTACCGTCGGGTCCGCGCCTTCGTTGCGGATGATGGCGACGTCGGCGGGATCGATGGTGACGCGGAACACCTCGACCATGTGCCCCTCGGGGGCGCGCTTTTCCAGGGAGAACACCGCCTTGGCCTTCGGCAGCGGCACGATGGCCGTCTCGTGGAAGGTCTTCCACGTCCCCTCCTTCGCCGTTGCCGTCGACTGGTACTCCTTGAAGTAGCTGTCGAAGCCGCGCGCGTAGATGGGCGCGCCCGATTCGGCGTCGGTGAGCGCGTGGCGGTAGGCACCGTAGTCGAGCTTATCGATCAAATTCACCAGGCTTCCCGCCCAGGTGCCGTACGCGTAGAGGCGGTCGAGCGAGACCGTCTCCTTCTCGGCGTCGCCGGCGTGGTGGTAGTCGATGCGCAGCGTCTGGTCGGCGAAGTAGCGGTCGAAAGCCTCGCCGGCGCGCGCGAGGGAGCCGCAGAAAAGGACGCAGATAACCAGCGTCCCCAGGAGGTGCTTCATGTGGGTTCCTCCCCGTTCTCTATGCCCGTCAGGGCACCACGTAGACGTAGATGTCGAAGTTGCCGCTGTTGGATCCGGGATCGCTTCCGGTCAGGCGACATCATACGACAGAATGGCCTTGGGAGCGATGCGGCTGTCACCGAATGGTCTGACGAAGTGCGGCTAAACGGTCCTTGGCATCCTCGACCTGCGGCAGGCCGTCATCTGCCCGCGCCCACGCGTCGAGAAACGTGGTGTACGCCTGCGCGGCGTCCGCCGGGCGGCCCATCTCCTCGTAGATCGACCCCAGGTCGTAGTGCGAAAGCGCATGCCCTCCGTAGAGCCGGACCATCTCCCGGTGCACCTCGGCCGCATCCTCCAACCGGTTCGCCATACGGTAAGCCCTCGCCAACGCCTCCCGGTACTCGATGTCGAACATGGCGCCGAATGGGACCCCGTACCGCTTCATTTCCTGCAACGCAATCAATGCCGCTTCCGAGTCCGCTTTGCGCAGAGCGATCTCCGCTGTCACCTTGAGCGCGATCACCTGGGAATAGCCGCAAAGCGGAC
>JAOTVO010000277.1 GCA_029863355.1 Candidatus Krumholzibacteriia bacterium | reverse complement strand
TTCTCGCTGGTGGTTACCTGCGGGTTCGTATGGGCGCGGGCGGGATCGCTCAACACGCTCACCCTGCTCGGTCTCATCGTGGGCATCGGCATGCTAGTGGACAACGCCGTGGTCGTGATCGAGAACATCTTCCGGCACCAGGAGATGGGGCACGGGCGCGAGGAATCGGCGCGGCTGGGCGCGCGCGAGGTCTCCACCGCCGTCACCGCGGCCACGCTCACGTCCGTCATCGTGTTCCTCCCGCTCATCTTCAACAAACCCAGCGAGATGAACATCTACCTCAAGGAGTTGGGGATCACGGTGTGTCTGACGCTGCTCGCCTCGCTCTTCATCAGCCAAACACTGATCCCGCTGGCCACGTCGTGGTTCATTCACTCCAAGCCCAAGCCGAAGTCGCGGCTCATGATCCGCGTGGAGGAGTCGTACACGCGGCTCCTGCGCTTCAACCTGCGCCATCGCTGGCTCGCGCCGGTCATCGGCGTCGCGGTGCTCGCGTCGGGCGTGTTCCCCTTCATGAAGGTCGACAAGAACTTCGACACCAACGAGACCGAAGCCTTCGTGCAGGTCAGATACGAATTCAGCGAGGAACCGAGCCTGGAGAGGAAGGAAGCGTTCGTGGACCGCGTGGAGGCCGCGCTCGAGCCGCACCGCGAGGAGCTCGGGTGCCGCTCGATCTACAGCTTCTGGAGCGATCGTTGGACGATGACGCGCATCTACCTGCCCGCGGGAGAGGCGAACGAGGAGAACATCGACCACGTGCGCAGCACGCTGCGCCGGCTGCTCCCCGAGATCGCGGGGCTAAAGCTGGAAGTCATGGAGAACCGGCAGTTCTGGAGGCACGACCGCGGCAAGCGCATCGCCTTCCAGATCGTCGGCGAAGACTCCGAGGTGCTCGCCGAGTACGCCGAGCGGGCCAAGGAACGTCTGGGCGAGATTCCCGGGCTAGTCGACCCCTTCACGAGCAACGAGGAAGGCAACCAGGAGCTCCACGTGGAGGTGGACCGCGAGACGGCCTCGCGCCTGGGCGTGTCCCCGTTGCAGCCGGCCGAGACGGTCGGGCTGACCTATCGCGGCCGCCGCCTGCAGCGCTTCCGGACCGAGGACGGCGAGCGCGAGATGCGGCTGACCCTGGACGAGCAAGAGACGGAGACGATGTCGCAGCTGCACCACCTGCCCGTATGGACCGAGGAGGGCACGAAGATCCCGCTCTCGAGCCTGGCCGACTTCCGTCAGGTGCCCGGCGCCGAGGAGATCAACCGGGACAACCGCATGACCAGCGTGTGGGTGGGCGCGCGCTACGAAGACGGCACACGCGAGGACTACGTTCCCCTGGTGACGGCGGCGGCGAACGGGCTCGATCTCCCCTACGGCTACGCGTGGACCTTCGGGCGCTGGGAGGAGCGGCGCCAGGAGAAGACGCAGGAGTTCATCACCAACCTGCTGCTCGCGCTGCTCCTGATCTTCGCGGTAATGGCGAGCCTGTTCGAGTCGGTGCGCCAGGCCATCGCGCTCATGGTGGCGCTGCCGTTCGCCCTGTCCGGGGCCGCCTGGACGCTCTACGCCACGGGCACCGACTTCGACCAGCCGGCGGCGGTCGGATTGCTATTGCTGATCGGCATCGTCGTGAACAACGGCATCGTCATGCTCGAGCACGTCAACGGTTACCGTCGGGCGGGGATGCCGCGCGAGGAGGCCATGCTGCGCGGGGGGCGGGAGCGCCTGCGCCCGATCCTCATGACCGCGCTCACCACGCTCCTCAGCCTGGTACCCATGGCTATCCAGAAGCCGGCGCTGGGCGGGGTCTACTACTACTCCATGGCGCTCGTCATCATGGGCGGGTTGGCCGTATCCACGTTCCTCACCTCGGTGCTGCTCCCCACCAACACGACCCTGGTCGAAGACGGCTTTGGCGGTTTGGGGCGGCTGATCGCGCGCGGCGCGCGGTGGCTGCGCCCGCGACGGAGCCGCGGCCGCGCGCCCGCTACTCCTCGCTCGTCATGATGAACAACGGGGTGTTGCCGAACTTCTGGTAGGTCGGGCGCAGGCGCTCCACGTTGTAGTACTTCTCGATATCCACGGCCTTCTTGGTTCCCGTCACCAGCTCGATGGGGACGTTGTCGTAGACCCCCTTGCGCACCGCTACCAGGCGGCCCCAGACGCCCTTGAGCACGAGGTCGAAGGCGAGATTGCCGAAGGCCATGGGCACGATGGAATCGAGCGCATCGGGGTCGCCGCAGCGCACGAGATACCCGAGGCGCTGGTTGACGATGTTGACGCGCCGGCCTTCGTTGAACATGGGGGAGAGCTCCTTGAGGCGCGCGGCCACCTTGTCGCCGACGCCCCCGAGCTTGCGGTGGCCGTACTGGTCGGTCTCATCGCTCTCGAAGGACATATCCTCGTCGCGCATGGTCGCGCCCTCGGAGACCAGGGCCACCGAGTAGCGGCTCGGATTCTTCATACGGTCCTCGGAGAGGAGCATCGTCAGCTTCTCCGTGTCGAAAGCGTGCTCGGGGATTACGCAGCGGTTGGCGGCGCCCGCCATGGTGGGCAAGAGCGCGGTGAACCCTGCGTATCTACCGAACACCTCGATGACGAGAAAGCGCTCGTGCGAAGCCGCGGTGGTGCGCAGGCGGTGCGTCAGCTCAATGGTTCGTGTCACGCAGGTACTGAACCCGATGCAGTAGTCGGTGCCGGGGACGTCGTTGTCCATGGTCTTGGGGATGGCGATCACCTTCACGCCTTCGTCGTGCAGGCGTTGCGCGTAGGACAGCGTGTCGTCCCCGCCGATGGGAATGAGCACGTCGATGCCAAGGAACTCGAGGTTCTTCAGGACCTCCTGGGTGAGATCGTTGGTGTCCCCGGTGTACTTGCCCTGCAGGTGCTCGGGCACTTCGGGCCGGGGCACGCTGCTGGGGCGCGTGCGCGAGGTGTGCAGGAATGTGCCCCCCGTGCGACCCACTTTGTTCACGCCGGCCTCGGTCAGCATCTCCACGTGCGGCGAGTTGTCCGCGTCGTGCCGCCGCACCATCTCCACCAGACCCGCCCACCCGCGCCGGATCCCGATCACGCGGAAGCCTTCGCGCGTCGCGCGGATGGTGACCGCGCGGATCGCGGGATTCAAACCCGGAACGTCGCCCCCACCCGTCATTATGCCGATCGTGCCCTTGTAGCTCGACATCGATGTCCTCCAGGACTATCTTGCTTTGGCTGGCATCGTCACGCCGCCGACGCAGGCGGGGATTCTAGCAGAAAAGTCCTGGCCGGCACAACGCACAGCGGGGTCGCCCGCCCCGCGCGAAAGGAGAGGCCCCATGCCCATCGTGGAAGGAAAGGCGGCACCGTCCTTCACCCTGGCCGACGCCGCCGGCGCCGACGTCGCCCTGGCGGATCTGCGGGGCAGGCACGTGATTCTCTACTTCTACCCCAAGGACGACACGCCCGGCTGCACCAAGGAGGCCTGTGGCTTCCGCGACCTTTGGAAGGAGATCCAGAAAGAGGACACCGTCGTGCTGGGCGTATCCGCGGACGGCGCCGAGAGCCACCAGAAGTTCGCCAAGAAGTACAAGCTGCCCTTCACGCTGCTCTCCGACCCCGATCGCAAGGTGATGGGGAAGTACGGGGCGTGGGGCGTGAAGACGCTCTACGGCAAGAAGACCGTGGGCGTGATTCGCTCGACCGTATGGATCGGTCCCGACGGCAAGGTGCGTAAGCACTGGAGAAAGGTGGCCGACGCCGCCGCTCACCCCGAGAAGGTATTGGCCGCGCTGCGCGAGGAACGCTAGCTCAGGCCCAGAGATTGCCGTCGGAGTCGCCCAT
>JAOTVO010000276.1 GCA_029863355.1 Candidatus Krumholzibacteriia bacterium | reverse complement strand
CGGAGAGCGCTCTCCGAAATGACTCAGGCCCTCCGCACCGTCGCCCAGGATGTGGGCGAGCACCATGCCGTCGAAGATGCCCGAGTGCGTCGTCTCCGGCGTGTTCAAGTCGACATCGCCGTCCAAATAGAGCAATCCCAAGCGCGGAAAGGTCTTCGCGAGGGCGGCGAGGACACCGATCGTGATCGTGCAATCGCCTCCCACCACGAGCGGCCATGCCCGCTCTGCGATGGCGCGATCCACCGCACCACGTACCTGCTCGAGGACCTCGAGCACGCGCGAGAGATTCTGCTGTCTTGGATGCTGCGTGTCCGGAGAGAAGGAGACTCGAGCGAGATCACCCAGATCCACGACGTCGTGGCCCTCGGCGCGAAGCTGCTCCAGCAAGCCGGCACGGCGCAGACACTGCGGCGCCTGCTCCTGACCCGCCTGACGAGCCCCAGCGCTCGACGGAACGCCGATCCAGGCGATCTTCTCTGTGTCGAAAGCGGATCTTCCCACGACTTCTCCTGTGTGCTCGCGCGGAGCGGCTCGAAGCCCCTTGCCGCGCGGTCCGTTCCCGCGAGGGTACCCGGAGATCTGGCAAACCGGGAGCGCTCAGTCGAAGTGGAAGACCAGCCCCAGCAAGAATTGCAGGGTGTCGATGCCGCCGTTGGGCAGGTGGCTGTTGGCGTTCGAGGCGTGGTGGAAACGCACGCCGGCGTCGATGGACGTGCGCGGGTCGATGCGCGTGCACACACCGACGCCGCCTTGCGGGGTGAAGGCCAGGCCGTTGTCCTGATCGACCAGGTCGTACGCGAGGTCGAGCAAGCCGGCGCCGGCCTCGAGGTACGGGCTGAAGGATTTCCAGTGGAGCAGGCGGTAGCGCAGCAGCAGGTTCGCGCCTGCGGCGACGCCCCGCCTCGGCTCGAGATTCAACGAGATCGCCCCCTCGACGCGGAACGCGAGGCTGCCCTCGTACCAGGCTGGCTCCTCGGGTCGTCGCGTCACGTCGATCTGCCAGTGGGGCAGCGCGCTGAGCACGCGCACCTGATCCCCCTCGATCACACCCGACCCCGCAAAATCCACGCCGTGGCCGTAGGCGAGGGAGAAGCCCGCCTGCTGCGGTCCGAGCGTGAAGAAGGGCGCGTCCTCCGCGCGCGCGTGCGACGCCAACGCGAGGCCGGCCAGGAGCGCGCTCGCGACCCCGACTGCGGCGCGTCGCGCGCAGGGCAGAACCAAGCCGGTCATCGCCCGCAAAAGTAGGCGGTCTGGCAGAGATCCGCAGCGGTGTGGCTGCGGCGACGCGCGTCGGGCGCGGGCTCGGCGGGGTCCCGCCGGCGGCCTTCGGGTCATCCGCGCGGTGCCCGGCCTGGCGTGCCGCGCCGCTTCGGGCGACCTTGCGCACCGGAGAGGGTGGGGCGATCGGATCTCCACGCTGCATGGACCCGGCGCTTTGCCGCGACGCCCGGGAGGCTCGCTGTGATGGTTCGGGAACCGAATCGATACGACGCGGTGATCGTCGGGGGAGGCCACAACGGACTGGTTGCCGCCGGCTACCTCGCCCGGGCCGGGCGGCGGGTGCTGGTGCTGGAGCGCCGCCCGATCGTCGGGGGCGCCTGCGTCACCGAAGAGATCCACCCCGGCTATCGCGTGACCACGACGTCCTATGTGTGCACGCTGCTGCGCCCCGAGATCATCCGGGATCTCGAGCTCGCCCGGCACGGCTTCGAGATGGCGCCCTGTCCGACTTCCTTCGTGCCGTTTGCCGACGGCCGCCACCTGCTGCTCGGGCTCAGCGCGCGGGAGGACGCCGAGCAGATCGGTCGCTACTCCCGGAAGGACGTCGAAGCCTACCCGCGCTTCTACGCGACCATGGCGCGGCTGGCGGAGGTGCTGCGTCCCAGCCTCGAGACGCCACCGCCGGATCCCGGCGCGCTCGGCTTCCAGGGCTTCCTCGAGCTGCTCAAGCTCGGGCGCCGCTTCCGCGCGCTGTCGCGCGGCGAGCAGGCGCTGCTGCTCAAGGTGCTCACCATGAGCAGCGTCGAGCTGCTCGACGAGTGGTTCGAGTCGCCGCAGCTCAAGGCGAGCTTCGCCGCGTCGGGAACGATCGGGGTCTGGGGCAGCCCGCGCACGCCGGGCACGGCCTTCCTGATGCTGCACTACTTCATGGGCGGGGTGACCGACACGCCCGGGCTCTGGGGCTTCGTGCGCGGTGGCATGGGAGGGCTGGCGGAGGCACTCGCCAGCGCGGCGCGCGCGCACGGCGCCGAGATCCGCGTCGCAGCGCCGGTCGAGCGCATCCTCGTGCGCGACGGCGCCGCCGCGGGCGTGGTGCTCGAAGGCGGCGAGGAGATTCCGGCGCGCGCGGTCCTCTCCAACGCGGATCCCAAGCGCACCTTCCTCGGGCTCGTCGATCGCGGCCAGCTGCCCGCCGAGTTCGTGCGCGGCATCGAGAACCTGCGCTGCCGCGGCAACTCGGGAAAGGTGAACCTGGCCCTCTCCGAGCTTCCCGATTTCTCGGCCCTGCCCGGCGATGGCGTCCATCTGCGCAGCGCGATCCAGGTGTGCGGCGACCACCCCGACTACCTCGAGGCCGCCTTCGACGACTGCAAGGCGGGCCGGCCCTCGACGCGGCCCTATCTCGACATCGTGATCCCGTCGACCGTGGACGACTCGCTGTGCCCGCGTGGCCACCACGTGATGTCGATCTCCATCAAGTTCATTCCCTACACGTTGGCCGCAGGCGACTGGCGTGCGCGCAGAGAGGAGCTCGGCGACCTCGCGGTGGCGACCCTGGCGGAGTACGCGCCGAATCTGCGCCGCGCGGTCGTGCAGCGTCACGTGCTCACGCCGCTCGACTTCGAGGAGGTCTACGGTCTCACGGGCGGGAACATCTGCCACGGCGAGATGGCGCTCGACCAGCTCTTCGCGGCGCGGCCGCTGCTCGGCTGGGCGCGCTATCGCACGCCGATCGACGGGCTGTATCTGTGCGGATCGGGGGCGCACCCCGGCGGCGGCGTGATGGGCGCGGCCGGGCGCAACGCCGCGCGGGTGGCGCTCGCCGATCGCTGACGCGCACCGCGCGTGTCGTGGCGAAGATCCGCGACCCCCGTTTCGATCTTGCGTTTCGAAAGGGCCAATCTTATGTTCCGACACTCGAGCGGCTCGCTTGCTCGAGGGCATGGCCTCGGCCGCGCTGGACACGATCCCGAAGGAGGAATTTCGATGTTTGCTCGCGCGTTCGCGATCGTCGCGGCACTCTTCAGCGCACTGCCCGCACTCGCCGGCGACGACGAGAGCTTCGACCGCTCCGGCTGGTACGCGGGGCTCGGCGCGCAGGGGCAGTACTACCTGCTCCAGGACGAGGTCGAGCAGGAGAGCCTGGGATTGCTGACCGTGGGGAACACGGTCGGGTTCATGGCGCGCGGCGGCTATCGCCTGACCAGCTGGTTCGCCGCAGAGCTCGCCTACGAATATGCGCCGGGCTTCGCGCTCGAGACCGCGCGGCAGATCGACCTGGGCGCCATCGATCCCTCCTTGCCCGTCGTGTTGAAGGGGACCGAGCTCGTCGGGGTCGATGGCCACACGGTCACCCTGAACGCGAAGTTCCTGCTCCCCGTCTGGAGAATCCACCCCTATCTGATGCTCGGACTCGGCGGCTCGCTGGTCAAGATCGAGGATCGCTTCGGTCTCGTGGACGCTTCGAAAGTGGCGGTGGCCGGGCGCCTGGGTGTGGGCGGGGACATCTACATCACGAAGAATCTGCTGTTCTACCTCGAGCTCTCGGGGCTTCTCACGAGCTTCGACCTCAAGGACCCCACCGCCAAGCAGAATCT
>JAOTVO010000028.1 GCA_029863355.1 Candidatus Krumholzibacteriia bacterium | reverse complement strand
GCCGAAGACAACCTCGACGTGATCGTCATGGCGAGCCACGGCTTTGGGCCCCACTACGGGGCCACGGCACTCCTCGACGAGATGCTCGTTCGCATCGAGCGCCCGCGTACCGCCGCGCCGCGTTCGCGCACGACGCGCCTGGCAACGCGCGCGTGGATGGCGGTCCCCAAGCCGCTGCGCGACCGGTTGCGGCCCGTGCGCACCGCCGCGCGCGTCCGTCTCGGGCTTCCGCCGCGGAGCACGCGACGCTTCTTCGCCATCCCCAACAACGACTCCTGCGGGGGGATTCGCATCAACCTCGTCGGGCGGGAGCCCGATGGCCGCGTGCGGCCCGATCAGTTCGACGCCACCTGCGGCGAGATCGAGCGCGAGCTCCGCGCCTTCATCAACGCGGACAACGGGGAGCCCGTTGTCCGCCGCGTGTTGCGCACCGACTCCCTCTACCACGGACCCAACGCCCACCACCTGCCCGACCTCATGGTGTTGTGGAACGAAGCGCATCACATCGAGGCGGTGCGGTCCGCGCGCGGCGGCACCATCCGCGGACGCCACACGCGCGGGCGTACCGGCGACCATTCGCCGCGGGGCCTCTTCTTCTACCGGGGGGAAGGGGTGACGCCCGGCCGACTCGGCCGCGCAACGAGCGTCATGGACTACGGTCCGACGATCGCGGAACGCCTGGGCGTTCCTCTCGAGGGCGTGGACGGGCGGTCGTTCCTCGCCGACGTCCTCGGCCGGGGGCAGCCGGTCTGAATGGCAGCCGCGCGCCGGAGTGTCTGCGTGGTGGCGCCGCGCCTCTCGCGCGGGGGGACGACACGGGCCTACGCTATCGCGCAGGCGCTTCTGCGCGCGGGGCACGCCGCGCGCGTCGTCGGCTACCTTCCCGATGGTGAGACGGTCTATCCCGTCCCGCCTTCCGGGCTCGAGGTCGTCGCCGTGCGCGGGCGCGGATACGCGACGCTCCTGCACCGACTCGTACGCACGATCGACGCCGACGTGATCTACGCCATCAAACCTCGTGCCACCAGCATCACGCCGGCGCTCATTGCCGCGCGCTGGCGCCGGCGCAAGCTCGTCGTGGACGTCGATGACTGGGAGTTCGCGCTGCGCGTCGAGCCCGACCGCCGCTCTGCGGGCGCCCGTGCCGCGCGCGCCCGCCGACACCCCGTGCGCACCGCGCGCGCGCTCGCGCGCAGCGCGCGGCTCACACTGCGCGGCATCGTCGACCCCGAATCGCGCTACTACGCGCGCCACTACGAACGCCTGCTCGCTCGCGCGGACGCCGTCACCGTGAGCACGCGGGTGCTCCAGGGTCGCTTCGGCGGCGTGCACCTTCCCAGCTGCCGTGACACGGATTGGTTCGACCCCGCACGCTTCGATCCCGACGCCGAGCGCGCCCGCCTCGGTCTGGGCGGCAAGACCGTGCTGATGTTCCCGGGCACGGCGCGCTGGCACAAGGGACTCGAGGACACGTTGGAAGCGATGGACCGCCTGGACCGCGACGACCTACGCCTGGTCGTCGTGGGCGGGCGCGCGGTGGGCGATGCCGTGGCCGGCGCGCTCGCCGCGCGCTGGCCGCACTGGCTGGTCCGCTTGGGACGCTTCGCCGACGCCGAGATGCCCCGCGTGGTGGCCGCCGCGCACGTCGTCGTCGTGCCCCAGCGCGACGAGCCCATCGCGCGCGCGCAGCTTCCCATCAAGCTCACCGACGCCATGGCCATGGCCAAGCCCATCGTCACCACCCGCGTCGGCGACATCCCCGAGGTCGTCGGCGAGGCCGCGTGGGTGGTCGATCCGTCGTCGCCAGCGGCCATCGCGGCGGCGCTCGCCGAGATCCTCGCCGACCCCGCCGAGGCGGCCCGGCGGGGCGCGCGCGCGCGGGAGCGCTGCGTGACCCACTACAGTCTCGAGGCCGTCGCCGCCGTGCTGGATGGCCTGCTCTCCGAACTGTGATAGCCTGGGGAATAGGTGCCTGGACGAAAGGTAGGGTTCGAGATGAAAAGAAGCCGCGCGTCGCAAAAGGAAAAGGCGGAACGCCTGCTTTCACTCCACACCGGTGGAGACCTCCTCGTATTGCCGAACGTGTGGAATCCCATCGTCGCGCGCATTCTGGAGAAGAAGGGGTACCCCGCGGTCGCCACGGCGAGCGCCGCGGTTTCCGCGTCTCTCGGCTACCGGGATGGAGAGAAGATCACACGCGAGACGCTCCTCGATATCATCGGCCGCATCGCGCGCAGCGTGGAGGTTCCGGTGAGCGCCGACATCGAAGCGGGCTACGGCGCGTCATTGTCCGAGCTGGAGCGGACGACGGAGCAGGTGATCGATACCGGCGTCGTGGGCGTCAATATCGAAGACAGCCACGAAGAGGAGGGCGTGCTGCGCGCGGTCGAAGAGCAATGCCAGAGGATCGCAGCGGTGCGGCAGACCGCCGAACGCCGGGGCCTGCACCTCGTCATCAACGCCCGGGTGGACACCTTCGTTTCATCCGCGTTCACGAGCGACGAGCACGCGCTGGAGGAGACCGTGGCCAGGGCGAGAGCGTATACCGCGGCCGGAGCCGACTGCATCTATCCCATGGGGCCGGGAGATCAAACGACGGTGCGCCTGCTTCGGTGGCGGATCGAATCACCGATAAACATCCTGGCGTCGCCGAGCGCGACGCCGCTTTCGGTGCTGCGGGATATCGGCGTCAATCGCGTCAGCTTCGGCCCTTTCATCTTCAGGTCATGCCTGCGCAAGTTCGCGAACATCGCCGACGCGCTGCTGACCATGGGCGACTACGCCTGCTTCGGCGACATGATGTCGCGCGAGGAAACCGGCGAGTACTTGCTCGACGGGCAGGAACCGGAGCGGAAGGGAGAGTGAGGGCATGACGGCGGAGCGGCGGGACCGCGCGTCGACGCGGGGGAAGCGCGGTCTCGTCGTCGTTGCCTTTCTCTGCGCGTGTGCGGGCGCCGCCCCCCCGGCGCAGGCGCAGATCGTCAACACCCTGCGGGCGTTTTCGGATACGCCGGGGTGGGCCGCGGCGGTCGAGGGCTTTCTCGCGGTCTCGAGTGGCAACTCCGAGTACTTCGAAATCGACGTCGACGCCGCCGTCCAGTACCAGAGCGAGCGGCACCGCGTGCGCGCGCTGGGCGAGCACTCGCGGCGCGAGGTGGAGGGAACGGACATCGCCCGCAACACCTTGGCGCACCTGCGCCACAACTATCAGCTCGGCAGCAGGGTATCGACGATCGTGTTCGCGCAGGTTCAGCGCAACCCGTTTCGTCGCGTGGAACGGCGCACGCTCTTCGGCGGCGGCCTGCGCTTCGATGTCTTCGCGAGGGAGAGCTTCGAGACGGCGGTCGGCGCCACAGTCATACGCGAGGCGGAGGAGTTGACCGGCGGCGACGGCGGCGCCGTGATCCACGCGCGCATGTCGTACTTTGCGAGCATTATCGGCCAGCCCCGCGACGGTGTGCAAATCGACATGGTCGCCTTCTACCAGCCCCTGGCCGACGACTACGCCGACGCCCGCGCCTACGCGGCTGCCAGCCTGCGCGTGGACATCGTCGGCGGGCTCTACTTCGTGGCCGCCTACGACCTCGTGCACGACGCCAACCCGCCCGCCGGCGTCGATCCCACCGATCAGCGGATCCGTTCCGGCCTGGGATGGAAGCTGTGAACGCGCGCGGTGCCCACCGCCGCGGCTACCACCGGAACAGATACTGGAACTTGAAGAAGACCTGCCAGGAAGCGGGCTCGAAGCCGTCGCCGGTGCGTTCGGCCGGGTCGCGGCTCTCGTGGTCGTAGTCGAGCTCGTCCATGTTCATGCCGATGTAAAAGCGCGAGAAAGGATTGAGCTCGTAGGTGAGGAGCGGCTCGATGTTGAGTTCGCCGGCGAAGTCGTCGTACTGGAGGATGAAGCGCAGGAAGAGCTCGCGCGTGAACTGGTAGTTGAACTTCGCGCGCCAGATATGCCCTCGGAAGTAGGGCTCGCCGGTGTCGGGGTAGCGAATGGTGGAATACTTGAAGGACGGCTGGAGCACGAACCGGCGCCCCAGCTTGAGTGTGCCCCAAACGTCCACCGCTTCGCCCTCGCCCAGGAAGGGCTGAGGCTCCGCGGTGCGCGCGATGCGGTCGCCCTTGCCGACCCAGAAGCCGAAGCTCAGCGCTTCGGAGAAGGCGCTGTTGAGCTCGCCCCAGAAGAGATCGACGTAGTCGAAATAGATACCACGGAAGCGCTCTTGCGCGTGCTCCCAGCCGAACGCGAAGGTGGTCTGCGCCTTGAAGGAGAGGGTGAGGAACGGCTCGACGGCCTGTCCCTTGCGCAAGCCGTACGCATTCCAACGCCGCCACATAAGGAGGCCGGGCTCGATCTGGTCGAAGATCCGGTTGTCGGGGTAGAAGGCGTACACGTTGCGCCAGGAGACGTAGTGCTCGCTGTTGCGCGTGACGAAGCCGGCGTCGGCCCGGAAGGTCGCGCTCTGGGCCCAGTAGTCGACGTCGGAGCTCCAGTGGCGCGCGTCGCGCTCGACGCTCGCGTAACCCGCCACGCCGGCGTAGGACTCGCCGTCGAGGGCCATGGTGTGCTTTCCGTCGGCGAAAGTGGCGCCGTCCGCATGCTGTTCCGCGGTGAGCGAGGTGTCGTCGGGCTCTTCCGTCCAGCCGGCGAGCGCCTGCGCCTCGACGCGGTAGTTCTGCAGGAAGCGCCATGAGAGATCCACGCCGCCCGTGGTTCCCGACCCGCCGATGTCGTAGCGGCGGTCGGTGATCACGGCGCCCACCCAGTTGTCCTCGCCGAACGTGCGCCTGGCTCGGACAATGTTGGAGACGCTCTTGCCGGGAGCGGCGAAAAGGCTGCGCTCCTCGAAGGGGAGGATCATAGGTGTCTCGTCGTCGCGGCCGAATATGTACACGAAGCTCGTGCGCTGTCCGCGCCCGGTTAGCTTGGCGGCGACGGAAGGGTCGTTGATCTGGCGCGTGTAGATGACGTCGTAGAACGACCCGTACAGGTCGCTCCCCTCCTGGAAAAACGGACGGCGCTCGGGGAAGAAGAGGGCGAAGGTCGTGTTGACGTCGATCTGCGCCACGTCGGACTCGACCTGGCTGAAGTCGGGGTTGAGCGCGATCTCGGCGCCGAGGCTCGGCGTGAAACCGTAACGCGTGCCGAGCGAGAGCTCGAACTCGGGGTCGTTCTTCGAAAAACCGGAAGTGGGATCGGCGAGATCGTTAAGCTCCCCCGCCTGCGAGCCGACGAGCGCCGGCAGCAGGTCGAGGGAACCACCGGGCTGGACACCGGTGAGCCCGGCGAGCGTTCCGAACTGGCAGAGGAAGCAGGGGTCGTCGCGGCTGATCGCCGCCCACGAGTACCGTCGCCGGCTGTCGCGCGGGTGGTTGCGCCAGAAGTTCACCCGCCACGATTGCACCTCTCCGGTGGGGAAACGCAGGCTCTTGAAGGGCACGGCCACCTCGACCTGGAAGCCATCTTCGGTGATCCGCCCCCGCGATTCGAAGACGACGTCGAAACCGATCTCCTCGCCGCTCGGCGTCAAGCGCAGGTCGCCCTGGATGCCGAAGGGATTGACGAAGAGCTCGTAGGCCCAGGCGGCGTCGCCGTAGGTGTCGAGAATGATGCCGACGTAGTCGTCCTGGAAGATCTCGTCGCGCGCACGGTAGGATGCGCGGATCTGCGCGGGGTCGTCGCGGGCGATGAAGGCGAGGTAGAGATGCTTTTCGTCGTAGGTGACGAGCACCTCCGTGTCGACCGCGGGGCGGATGAGGTCGCCGGGCCAGGTCTCGCAGAAGTTCGCCGCGCGCGCCGCAGAGCGCCAGCCTGCGTCATCGAGCTCGCCGTCGATGACGATGCGGTCCGGCGTGGGCCGAACAGCCAGGACAGGTCTGGAATTGGGAACGAAGGTGCTGTCCGGAGACGGCTGCGCCACGACAGGCGATCCGGAAGCTGCACAGACCAGGATGAGGGTGGCACACGCTGCCACCCGGCACGCAATAGCACTCGCCGACACTCGCTCCCTCCGGCCGTTGCCCTTGCCGCCCGGGGAGTATACAGTCAAGGGCCGGGGCAAGTCAATCGAGAGACGGAGGCGGGCGATCGAACGAACGATCAGGGAAACACTCGTCGTTGGCGTCGGAGAGCGCCGACGCGGTCTTGTTCGGTACGCTCGGCCAACGCGCCGCCGTTTCGCGCGCGACCACGGTTGCGCTCCTCGCCGAGACGCGCCGCCCCGCGCTTCGCGTCTTCGACACCAACCTGCGGCCGCCGCACTACTCGGATGAAGTGATCGAGACGTCGCTCTACGCGGCCAACGTGCTCAAGAGCACCGGCGAGGAGCTGACCGTGCTCGCGCGCCTGCTCTGCCTCGACGGCGGCGAGGATGCCCAGGTCCACACGCTGATGCGCCGCTACGAGCTGCGTGCCGTGGCCCTGACCAGGGGCGGGCAGGGGAGCGTGCTCTTCACGCCGCGCGAGCGCGTCGCGCACGCCGCCACGCCGGCCGAGGTCGTCGACACCGTGGGCGCCGGCGACGCCTTTCTCGCCGTGTTCGTGCTGGGCCTTCTGCGCGGGGACGACCTCGATGTCATCGGCCGCCACGCCAACCGCGTGGCTGCCTACGTGTGCACGCAAGCGGGCGCCACGCCGACGCTACCCGACGAGCTGCGGCGGCAAGCCACGTAAACCGCCGACGGGATCCGCCTGTGCTTCGCGGGCGTCGAGCCCGAGCGCGTCGAGGCGGGCCTGGAGCACCTCCACCGGGCCCTCGGGGTTTGACCAAAAACCCACTTGCAGATCCCTATCTCTTTCTCTAAGCTCCCGCTCTGAGTCCTCGGAACGGCCACCGCCACTCCCGAGGGGCACGCCGATGGATAGCAAAGAGGGATTCCTGGCTCGATGGCGCCGCGGCGCGGCCGGCTTCTTGCGCTGGCTGTGCGCGCGCGAGCATCTGGCGGCGAGCGCCGCAGCGCACGCGGGCGGCGGGAAGACGCGGGGTGAGGCCGCGCGCTGGCTCTTTGCCGCCGACCATCTGCCCCCCGCGGGCCCGACGGCCGGACCGCGCGCCGGCACCGGCTCGTGGCGCTGGCTCACGGGCCGGGAGCGGCTCTTTCCCGACCCCGTACCGCAGCGCGCCCAGGGGCCGAGGGACTCGTTCTTCGCCTGGCTGTTTGGATGGGAGCGACTTCCCGAGGCGAGCGGCGAGCACGCGCCGCAAACTCGGAGGGTCGCCTTTCTCTCGTGGCTGCTCGCCCCGGAGAGGATTGCCTCGACGGGCCCGGGCGGCCGCGTAACGGAGCGCGACGATGCAACCCAATAGTCCGCTGCGACACACCAAGCACATATTCCGCGTCGGCCTGCTGCTCTTCGCCGCGATCGTGGCCCTAATCCTGGGGCGCTCGTTCTTCGTTCCCGACACCTTCGGCCAGTATGGGCCGTACCGGGGCGCGAACGTGGGCGAACAAGCCTCCCACGAGGTGCGCCACGGGGGACGCCAATCGTGCCAGCCGTGCCACACCGACGAGTTCGAGGAACAGACGGAGGGCGGGCACGGCACCGTGACGTGCGAGGTTTGCCACGCCCCCGCGTACCTGCACGCAAGGGACGACGAGAAGATCGCCGACATGCCGATTCAACGCAGCGCCGACCTCTGCCTGCTCTGTCACCAACAGTTGAAGGCGCGGCCTCCGGGCCAGCCACAGATTCAGCCGCGGCAGCACCTGGAGGAGAACGACGGCGAGCCGGGACCGGAGTCGTGCTTCGAGTGCCACGAGCCTCATTCGCCGCTTTGACATTGAACTCGCGGAAGGATGAAACCATGAGCGAGAAGGAACGCTGTTCGAGGGAATCGGGGCCCGGCGTCGCGAAGAGCCGCCGCGATTTTCTCAAGCAGTCGGCCGCGTGTGCGGGAGCGGTGGTGTCATTCGGTGTGGTGGGGATCATTCTCCCCGACGACGTGCTCGGCGACGAGACCGTCGATTACGACTGGAACAAGCACCGCTGGGTGTACCTCGTCGACACCACCAAGTGCATCGGCTGTGGAGCGTGTGTACGCGCCTGTCGCGCCGAGAACGATGTCCCCGAGGGCATGTACCGCACGTGGATCGAGCGCTACGAGATCCCCGTGGAGGGCGAGGCGCACGTGGACTCGCCCAACGGCGGCGAGCTCGGCTTCCACGCCGTGACCTCGGGCATGGAGGTGCGCAAGGCCTTCTTCGTTCCCAAGCTTTGCAACCACTGCGAGGCGACTCCGTGCACACAGGTTTGTCCGGTAGGCGCTTCCTACACCACACGCGACGGCGCGGTGCTCGTGGACGATAAGCGGTGCATCGGTTGCGGCTACTGCATCCAGGCCTGTCCCTACGGCAGCCGCTACCTCAACCCGACCACGCGCACGGCGGCCAAGTGCACCTGGTGCTACCACCGCATCACCAAGGGGCTGAAACCCGCCTGCGTGGAGGTGTGCCCGGTGGGGGCGCGCATGTTCGGCGACCGCAAGAATCCCGACGACCCCGTCAACGAAATGCTCGCGACCAGGCGCGTGCAGGTGCTGCAGCCCGAGCTGCTGACCAAGCCGCAGTGCTTCTACCTGGGGCTGGACATGGAGGTGCGCTGATGATTCCCGAGCTGACCGGGTTTCTCTTTCCGAACGACGTGCACATCCACTGGAGCCTGATGATCGTGCTCTATCCGTACATCACCGGGCTGGTGGCCGGCGCCTTTCTCGTCTCGTCGCTCTATCACGTGTTCGGCCGCGAGGATTTCAAGCCGCTGGCGCGGTTCGCTCTGGCCACGGCGTTCTGCTTCCTGGCGGTGGCGACGGTGCCGCTGCTGAACCACCTCGGGCACCCCGAGCGGGGCATCAACATCATCGTCACCCCTCACTTCACCTCGGCCATGGCCGGCTTCGGCCTGCTCTACGCGAGCTACTTCATCATCCTGCTGCTCGAGATCTGGTTCGTCTTCCGCGTGGACATCATCCAGCGCGCGGCGGCATCCACGGGCCTGAAGCGCGCGTTCTACGCCGCGCTGGCCCTGGGTGTGTACGACACCTCCGAGGAGGCGCGGCGCATCGACGAGAAGATCATTCGCTTCCTGGCCGCCATCGGCATACCCATGGCGTGTCTGCTGCACGGGTATGTCGGCTTCCTGTTCGGCGCCCTCAAGTCGAACCCGTGGTGGTCGACGCCGCTCATGCCCGTCATCTTTCTCTTCTCCGCCATGGTCTCCGGCATCGCCCTGTTGATCGTGCTCTATCAGATCGCGATGAAGATCAAGGGCTTCCCCATAGAGCGGGGGGCGATAGCGGCCCTGGCCCGGTGGTTGTGGCTCTTCATGATCATGAGCCTCACGTTGGAGCTGCTCGAGATCATGACCCTGTCCTACGAGCGCGCCGAGGAGTGGGAGGTGATCAGCCACCTGCTCACGCACCAGCTCTCGATCTCGTTTATCTCGATACAGATGGTGCTCGGGGGCTTGATCCCGTTCATCCTGCTGATGCTGGTAGTCGTAATGGGGCGCTACATGGACGACCGCATCCGCAACACGCTGGCCATGGTGTCGTCGCTCCTGCTGCTCATGCAGGTCTTCTCCATGCGCTGGAACGTCGTGATCGGCGGCCAGATGTTCTCCAAGAGCATGAGGGGATTCCGCGAGACTTACGTGCCGGGGCTCTTCGAGAAGGAGGGCGTGCTGGCGGCGGTGGCGATCTTCGTGACGCCATTCATCCTGCTGGCGATCTTCGAAGCCGTACTGCCCACCTTCGCGCACCTGAAACGCGCGAACGCACCGACGAGCAATCGGCCGTAGAACCCGCAGGGTGGCGCGACGGGCGGGCCGCACTCGGCCCGCCCCCGGCCGCGATCACATCTTCTCCGACTTCATCTTCTCCATCTCTTTTCCGTTGCGCTTGGCCCAGCCCTGCAGCTCGGCGACCACCTCGGGGGAGGCGGAGGTGAGGATCCAGACGCTGCCTTGGCTCGTCGCCACGGTCTCGTGCTGAACGCCCTTCATGAGGGCGACGCCCAGGGCGGTGCAGCTTCCGCAGAGGTACATCTGCTCGCCGCCCTGCAGGCGGGCGCCGACCTTCTCCATCTCGACCTGCGCCGCCTTGAAGGCTTTCATGTGCTCGGGATCCACCGTGGTCACCGAGACAATCCCGTTGGAGATGGGGTGCTGCTCCCACGACGTGTGCTCGAGCAAACCGGCCTGCGACGAGAGCGACTTGCACATCGAACAATTGTGCAAGTCGAACCAGGGCGTGTCGCCGGCGAGAGCGGTGCCGCCGATGGCGGCGACCAGCACGAGTACGGCGATACCGAGGCGAAGACTACGCATGGCAAACCTCCTGCCGATGATAAAGATGTAAGGGAGACTCGGAGCGGAAGAATGCTACACCGAACGGCGGGGCGCTGTCAAACGGGTCGGTCCGGCAGCACCCCGCCGCTAAGGCTGGGCATGGGAACCCTCGCGCGCTACCGGCCGAAGCGGTAGTTGACCCCGATCATGAAACGAAACTCCAGACTCGGCTGGTTGATGGCGTCGTCGGCGTCGGCATAGGAGTATTCGGCGCGCGCGTTCACGTGCTCTCCATCGGGACTGTACGCGGTGTCGTGGCCCGTGAGATTCGCATCGAAGAAGTAGTCCAGGCCACCGCCCATCACGAAATCAGCCTTCGCGCCCATGGCGAACATGGCGTCCATCCCCAGTCCGAGACCCCACTGTTTGCTCGTGATGTTGAAGAACTCGTTTCCACCGATGAACTTGAAGTCGCTCGTATGGTGCAGGTAGCGCACGCCGCCGAGCGCATGGAAACGATCCCAGCCCGCGAAGGGAAGCCGGTAGAGCATGTCTAAGCGCGCATCCCAGCGGTGTGCGCTCTTCTCCGGCGTACCGTTGGTGGCGTCGTTGATGAATACGCGGCGCGCGTCCAGGGCGCTGCCGGGGGCGACCGACGTGTAACCCGCGCCGAGACGCAGGGCGAGCGGAAGCCCGGTGGCGAACTCCGAGACCATGCCGTAGGCAAAAGCGCCGGGGCCGTCGTTGTAGCCGACCTGGCCGCCCGCCGACCAGCGAGTCGCGTGCGCGGGGGCGACGAAGGTGACTGCGAGAACCAGCAAGAGTAGGAGACGCCAGGCTGTCATGACGGATTCCTCCTGTGTCTTCTCGGGCACCACGGTGCCCGGGTTTGCCGCGTCCGTATGCGGCGAAATCTACCCTATAATGATACAGGAAGCGTGCCCGCCGTGTCGAGGGTGCGGTCCGGGCTATCCCCGCTCCAGAGCGAGGATCGTGGTGCGCGCGTTGCGGGGGAGGAAGATGCCGCCGCCGGCGGCGATGAAGTGCTCGGCCAGCAAGCGCCGGTAGAAGCGCACGCCGCGCAGGTGGATGCGGCGGTCGGTGCGCACGAGGTCGAGCGTGCGCTCGGCGAAGTCCTCGCGCGTGGGCACTTCCACGTAGCACGCGCCACGGCAGAGGCGCGCGACGCGGTCAACGGCGAGGCGCAGTTCGTCGCCGTCGAGGTACTGCAACATGTCCTGGCAGACCACCAGGTCGAACTTCCGCCGCGAGCGGAACTCGGTGATGGACGCCCGCGTCCAGCCATAACGCCTGCACAGGTATTCACTGGTGTCGATTCCCGTGTAGGCGATGGAGCGGTCGATGCGCCGCAGGGCGCGCCGCCACAAGCCCACCCCGCAGCCGGCGTCGAGCACGCTTTTCACTTCGACGCCCAGAAAGTCGAGGTAGGCGAGCACGAAGCGCACGCGGCGCTGCGCCTCCCCCAAGTGGACGACGGCGGTGGAGGCGTCGTGGTAATAGCGCCGGAAGAAGGCGCGGTCGAAATCGCGGCGGACGAGACGCTCGAGCATGACCGGATAGTAGCGGGATCGCCGCGCGCGCACAAAACAAAACTCCTTAATCCTCTATGGTCCCCGTGCTACAATGCGCGGGCTCCGAACGGGGGGAACAACTGCTATGGCTCTCACACGCATTGCACATTACGAAGTCGGCGAGCGCATCGGCGCCGGCGGCATGGGCGAGGTCTACCGCGCTCGCGACACCAAGCTGGGCCGCGACGTGGCGCTCAAGGTCCTGCCTCCGGCTTTCGCCGACGACGCGGAACGGCTCTCGCGCTTCGAAAGAGAGGCGAGGCTCCTCGCGTCGCTGAGCCACGCGAACGTCGCGTCCATCCACGGCGTCGAGCACGAGGGGAGCACCCACGTGCTCGTCATGGAGATGGTGGAGGGCGAGGACCTCTCGCGCCGCGTCGCCCGCGGGCCGGTAACGGTGGACGAGGCGTTACCCGTCGCGCGGCAGATCGCCGAGGCGCTGGAGGCGGCGCACGAACAAGGCGTGATCCACCGCGACCTCAAGCCCGCGAACGTCATGGTGGATCCCGATGGTCGCGTCAAAGTGCTCGACTTCGGTCTGGCCAAAGCCCTCGATCCCGGCAGCGACGGCAGCGATCCGCGCCTCTCGCAGTCTCCGACCATCGTGACGGGCGGGACCATGCAGGGCGTCATCCTCGGCACGGCCGCGTACATGAGCCCGGAGCAGGCGCGCGGCAAGCGCGTGGACCGGCGCGCCGACATTTTTGCGTTCGGATGCGTGCTCTACGAGATGCTCGCGGGCCGGCAGGCGTTCAGTGGCGAGACGGTATCGGACACGCTGGCGGCGGTGCTGCGCGCCGAGCCTGATTGGGAGGCGCTGCCGGCGGGCATGCCGGCGGGCCTGCGGCGCCTGCTCGAGCGCTGTCTCGACAAGGACCCGCAGCAGCGCCTGCGCGACATCGGGGAGGCGCGCGTGGCCATCGAACGCGTGCTGAGCGGAGTGACCGATGTCTCCGACCCCGCGGCGGCGGCCGCGCCCGCCGCGAGGCGCCCCCGGCTTCCGTGGGCGCTGGCGGCGCTCTTCGCGCTCACGACTCTGGCCGCGGCGGCCGCGTTCCTGCGCGGACGAGGCGGCGACGAAAACGTGGTCGCGGCAACCGTGCTGCCGCCCGCCGACGCCTACTTTGACCTGCGCGGGTTTCATCCGGGGCCCGTCGTGGTTTCTCCCGACGGCAGACGGCTCGCGTTCACGGCGCGCACGCCCCAGGGCACGATGCTCTTCGTGCGCGACCTCGACAACCCCGAGCCGCGCATGCTGCGCTCGACCGAAGGCGCCGGGTACCCGTTCTGGTCGCCCGACAGCCGCTCCGTCGGTTTCTTCGTAGACGGGATGCTCAAGCGCATCGACGCCGACGGCGGGCCGCCGCTCGGCCTGTGCCCCGCGCAGACGGGAAAGGGTGGATCGTGGAGCCCGTTGGGCGTGATCGTCTTTGCGCGCTCCTTCAATTCCGAGATCTACAAGGTGCCCGCCGAGGGCGGCGAGGCCGTTGCCGTAACCAAGCTCGACTACGACGCGCAGCAGAACTCGCATCGCTTCCCCGTCTTCCTCCCCGACGGAGAGCACTTCATCTACGTGGCCCGCGCCGCGGCGAGCGGCGGCGGGCAGGCGGGCACGCCCAGCAACGCGATCCGCCTGGCCTCGATCCACGGCGGCGAGGAACGCGTCCTCATGCCGACCATCTCCAACGCCACCTACGCCACCGGGCACCTGCTCTTCCTGCGCGAGACCACTCTGATGGCGCGCCCCTTCGATGCGGACGCGCTCGAGTTCACCGGCGAAGCGGTGCCCATCGCGGAGCAGGTGCGGTTCATCCCCGGCGCTTCGCGCGGCGTGTTCGACGCCGCGGGCGAAGTGCTCGTCTACCAGTCGGGTTCGTCGGTCTCCGGCAACGCCCTGGTCTGGCGCGACCTCGCCGGCGTCGAGGTCGGACGCCTCGGAGACGTCGCCGAGCACGACGTGTGCCGGGTAGCACCCGACGGGTCGAAGGTGGCCGTGGAGATCTACGACGCCGTCGGCGGCACCGCCGATATCTGGATATACGAGCTGGCACGAGGCATCCGCACGCGCTTCACTTTCGACGCCGCGTCGGAGACGAACCCCGTATGGTCGCCCGACGGCGACCGCATCGCCTTCGCGAGCGCGCGCGAGGGTAGGAGCGACATCTACGTCAAGCCCGTGTCCGGCGCCGCGCCCGAGGAGGTCCTGCTCCAGTCGGAGGGAAACAAGTTCCCCTGGAGCTGGTCCGGCAACGGATACCTCGCGTACATGCAGACCACCGAGCAGGGCGCGATGGACGTGTGGGCCACGCCAGTGGACCGCGAGAGCCAGCCGTTCCCCGTGCGCGAGAGCGAGTTTCGCGAGCTCCACCCGAGCTTCTCGCCGGACGGCCACTGGCTTGCTTACGTCTCCGACGAGACCGGGCAGCTCGAGGTGTTCGTCGTGCCCTTCCCGCAACCCACGCGCAAGTGGCAGGTCTCCACCGGCGGCGGCGTGCTGCCGCGCTGGAGCTCGGTTGGAGACCGCATCTTCTACTTCGGGCTCGACGGCGCCATCTACCAAGTCGACATCTCCACGCGCGCCGACGACTTCTCCATGGGGGCCGCGGCCAAGCTCTTCGACGCTGAGCTCGCCGAGGAGTACGACGTCGCGCCGGGCGCCGAGCGCATGATCTTCGTGGCGGCCGCCGTCGAGAACCAACAGGCGCCGCTCACGCTGGTGCTCAACTGGACCCGAGAAGCGGCGCGGCGGCAGCGCTGACCGCGCCCGCCCACGTTGGTGGACCCGGAGCATCCGTAGCCCATCCACAATATAACAAAGACCGTGTTTTAAGATGCCATTTCGCAATAGGTTATAGAGTCGCCATTGACAGTTTGCAGGCGCGCGCGCAGAATGGGCAACACACGCTTACCCGTTTGTTACGAGTGCAACCGGCCCGTGGATGGTCCGCGGCCGTGGGCTCGGGAAGGAGACGACGATGATGCGTGCACTTTGCCTTTTGGCGGCGCTGGCCTTCGCGACGACGGCCGTTGCGGGCACCGCCGGTGAGATGACTCCGCAGCAGGCGATGGAAAAGATGAACAACTGCCCGGTGTGTTCCGCGTGGAGCAAGGAGGCCGGTGTCACCGACAACATCAGATATGACATCATCCAGACCAAGAACGGCTACGTCGAGACGTTCATGAGCGCCGACGAGAAGATGATGCCCGCGTTCGAGAAGTGCGGCGCCGAATGCGAGAAGCGCATGGCGGCTATTCCGACCATGTCCAAGGAGCAGATGGACAAGCTGTGCCCGTTCTGCGTAGGCCAAGGGAAGCTCGCCTCGCGCACGGATCTCGGGTTCGAGATGCACAAGACCCACATGGGCTGGGTCAGCGTAGCCTCGTCCAGCACGCCGGACGGCGTCAAGGCGCTGCACGATTACGCGGCGGCGGCCAAGAAGCACGCCGATCTGCTCGCCCAGGCCGGAGCGGAAAAGGCGAAGAAGGACGTGCAGAAGGCCAAGATGTAGCGGCCCCTCCTAGTGAGAGTCTTTCCGGGACGCCCCGGCGATCACGTCGATCGCCGGGGCGTCTTCGGTGCGCAGTGGGGTCCTTGGATCCCGGGACCGTCCCGCTTGTATAATGAGCCGAACCCCCCTATCTTGTGGGGAGCCCGCCCTCGCTCGCCGGTTCGCGCGCCGACTCGTTAAGAAAGGACCGACTGCATGCCGGACAAAACCCCCGCCGCCACCATGGACGATGTCCGCCAGTTCACCGAAGCCTACAAGAAGCTGCGCGGGGAGATCGCCAAGGTCATCGTGGGCCAGGATCGGGTGGTCGACGAGTTGTTGACCGCGCTCTTTGCCGGGGGGCACTGCCTGCTGGTGGGGGTGCCGGGTCTGGCCAAGACCCTCCTGATATCGACGGTCGCGCAGGCGCTCGACCTCAAGTTCTCGCGCATCCAATTCACGCCCGATCTGATGCCCTCCGACATCACGGGAACGGAGATCCTGGAGGAGGATCAGTCCACCGGCAAGCGCAGCTTCCGTTTTATTCAGGGACCGATCTTCGGCAACGTCATTCTCGCCGACGAGATCAACCGCACGCCGCCCAAGACGCAAGCCGCGCTGCTGCAGGCGATGCAGGAGAAGAAAGTGACGGCCGGCGGCCAGACCTTCGCGCTCGACCTTCCCTTCTTCGTGCTGGCCACGCAGAACCCCATCGAGCAGGAGGGCACGTACCCGCTCCCCGAGGCGCAGCTCGATCGCTTCATGTTCAACATCGAGGTGGACTACCCGAGCGAGGCCGAGGAGCTGGAGATCGTGGAATCGACCACCTCGCGCAACCCGGCCACCCCGGACGTGGTGCTGCCCGCCGACGAGATCCTGCGCGTGCAGGAGCTGGTAAAAACGGTGCCCGTGGACAGCCACGTGCTCCGCTTCGCTATCAAGCTCGTGCGCGCGACGCGCGACGATTCGCTGCCGCAGGTCAAGGACTACGTGTCGTGGGGCGCGGGGCCGCGCGCGGGGCAGAACCTCATATTGGGCGCCAAAGTGCGCGCGGTGATGGACGGACGACCGCTACCGAGCGTCGACGACATCAAGGCGCTCGCGCACCCCGTGCTGCGCCACCGTATCGTCACCAACTTCAACGCCGACGCCGACGGCGTCTCCACCGACGACCTCATCGACA
>JAOTVO010000275.1 GCA_029863355.1 Candidatus Krumholzibacteriia bacterium | reverse complement strand
CTTTGCCGGTGGCCGCACAACACCTGCCCCCACCGCGAGCATGGCGCTGGACACTCGACGCGCCGGCCCGGCTCACCGACCGACCGCTCGACCCGACCGCATCGGACACTCTCTGGCGCTTCATTTCGGTGCCGACCGGATGGCAGATCACCACCGGTCCCGGCGTGCTGCTCTATCCCGCCGAGCAACCGAGTGACACCAACTACGTGGTCGAGACGGAGATCACGGTCTTGCCCGGCTCAAGCGACGACGAGCTTGGCCTCTTCGTGGCCGGCACCGCGGCGAATGGAGACTCCACCTACACGGCGTTTCTCGTACGACCCGACGGGGCGTTCGCCGTCGTGCGCCGAACGGATACGACCAGTACCTACCTCGTGCCCTGGTCGCGCCACCCGGCCGTCGCTGCGCGCGTCTCCGAGAACCGTCTGGTGCGCCAGTTGATGCGTTTGCGCGTCACGCGCTCCACGCTGGCTCTCGCCGTGAACGGAGTAGAGATCGCGACGCTCCCACGTGGCAGCCTCAGCGCGAGCGGCCGTGTGGGCCTCCGCTTGGGCGGCGACCTCGACGTCCGCGTCTCCAGCCTCAAGCTGACCTACCAGTTCGCGCCTTCCAGCCGGTAGGGCATCCGGGGCACGACCGACGGCCGGATCGACATCCTCGGCCTGATGGACGGCCTGCCGGCCGGCGGGAGCGCACGCCAGTTGCGCCCCGCCACCAAACCCCGATGATTGTGGTTCCATGGCGTGGCTCCAGCCGCTCTTCCCACCGCTCGCGCGCGCGGCCAGTCGTGTCTACTACCGGCTCACCTGTGCGGGCGCGCGTGTGCCGACGCAGGGACCCGTGCTCCTCGTGGCGAATCACCCCAACTCGCTGCTCGACCCCGTGCTCGTACAGGCCGTGGCAGGGCGGCCGATCCGGTTCCTGGCCAAGGCGCCGCTGTTCACCGATCGCCGGGTGGGCTGGCTCGTGCGCGGTGCCGGCGCCATCCCGGTATACCGGGCGAGCGATGACCCCACGCAGATGGAACGCAATACGGACATGTTCCGGGCGGTGCACGCGGCACTCGCCGCGGGCCACGCGGTCGGCATCTTCCCTGAAGGACTGAGCCACTCGGATCCCCGGCTCGCGCCGCTGCGCACTGGGGCCGCACGCATCGCGCTCGGAGTCGGGCGCGTCTTCCCCGTCATCCCCGTCGGACTCGTGTTTCGGGCAAAGGACCTGTTCCGCTCGGAGGCGCTCGCGCTCGTCGGCGACCCGGTGGCGTGGGATGACATCGCGGCGCGCGGACCCTCCGACCTCGTCGCGGCCCGCGAATTGACCGCGCGGATCGACGCAGCCCTACGCCGGGTCACCGTGAACCTGGAGCGGTGGGAGGATCGCCCGCTCGCCGAGTGCACCGTGCGCATTTGGGAAGCCGAGCGAGGAGCCGACCGGCTCCCCGACGAGCGGGTGGCGCGGCTCGAAGTCGCAACGCGCGTGCTCGCCGCCGTGCGGTCGTCCGGGGACGCAGTCGCATTGGCGCTGGCCGGTGAAGTCCGGACGCACTGCGCCCGCCTCACGCGCCTCGGCCTGCGACCCGGAGACCTCCGCGCCGACGTCGGGCTGGGCCGCGGTGTCTCGTGGGGCGCACGGCGACTGCCGCTCATCCTCCCGCTCGCCGCCGCGACGGCCGTTGCGGGGTTTGCATTGTTCCTGGTGCCGTACTGGCTCACTGGGCGCATCGCCGCGCGGATCCGGGCCCCGACCGACCAGGTGGCGACGAGCAAGCTGCTCGTGGGCATCCCCCTCTACGTCGCCTGGGTGGGTGCGCTAGCGGCCCTGGCCGCCGCGCGATTTGCGGTATGGGCCGGCCTGTTCGTCCTGCTCGCTGCCCCCGCCATCGGCATGGCAGGACTGCGCATCCGGGAACGTTGGCGCGGCGATTGGCGCGACGCGCGGCGTTTCTTCTTTCTCCGCTCTCGCCGGCACCTGGCGGCGCAGCTCGCGGAGCGCCAGCGTCAGCTGGCCGACCGGCTGCATCGACTCTACGAAACCTACGCCGCCCAAGGAGCGCTCACGTGACCGCTTCGCCCGCCGCCCCCGCCCGGGATGCGCCCCGCGTAATCTGGTCCTGGGCCCTGTACGACTGGGCCAACTCCGCATTCACGACCCTCGTGGTGACGTTCATCTATTCGACCTGGTTCTCCAAGGCCATGGCCCCGGACGAGGTGACCGGCACCGCGTGGTGGTCGCGGGCGGTGGCCGTGAGCGCGCTCCTCACGGCTGCCCTCTCGCCGATTCTCGGCGCGGCGGCCGACCGCGCCGGGGCGCGCAAGCGATTCCTCGCGGCCACCACCGGCCTCTGCATCGCCGGCACGGCGCTGCTGGCGTTCGTGCCGCCCAGCATGCCGCATGCCGCGCTGATCGCCTTGATCATCTACGTGATCGCCGACTGGGGCTTCGAAACGGGCTACACGTTCTACAACGCCTTCCTGCCCCAGATCGCCTCGCCCGAGCGCATCGGACGCGTATCGGGGTACGGGTGGGGACTGGGCTACGTCGGGGGGCTGCTGTGCATGGGGATCGCGCTCGTCGGCTTCGCGAGCGACACGCCCTGGTTTGGCATGTCCACCGCAGAGGGATTCAACTTCCGCGCGACGAACCTGCTCGTCGCCATCTGGTACCTCGTGTTCGCCCTGCCGCTGTTCTTCTTCGTGCCCGAGCGAGCGGTGACCGCAGTGCGCCTGGACGTCCGGGGGACGTTCCGGGAGCTGGGGCAGACGCTGCGGGCGATCAGCCGCTATCGCGAGATCGTCAAGTTCCTCGTGGCCCGCCTGATCTTCAACGACGGACTCGTGACGGTGTTCGCCTTCGGCGGGATCTATGCGGCGGGGACGTTCGGGATGACCATCGCGGACGTCATCATGTTCGGCGTGGCGCTCAACCTGGCCTCGGGCATCGGCGCGGTTGCTTTCGGATTCGTGGACGACCGGATCGGCGGCCGGCGGACTATCCTGCTGACGCTGGCTGCACTTGCCGTGGCGACCGGGGTCGCCGTGTGGGCTCCCACCCGTACGTGGCTGTGGGTGGCGGGCGTCCTGATCGGGTTGTTCGTCGGCCCGAACCAGTCCGCGAGCAGATCGCTGATGGGGCGATTCGTCCCCGAGCGACACCAGGCGGAGTTCTTCGGCTTCTTCCAGTTCTCGGGCAAGGTGACGTCGTTCTTCGGCCCGATGCTGCTCGGCATCGCGGCCCAGGTGTTCCATTCCCAGCGCGCCGGCGTCGCGACGGTGCTGGTGTTCTTCATCGCCGGCGGTCTCCTCCTGCTACAGGTGGACGAGCGCCGGGGGATCGCGGCGGCGCGCGGAGCCGCCTGAACCGGAGTCTCGAAAGGAACACCATGTCAGACGCTCGTGACACGCAGGACCAGTTGCGCCGCCTCGCGCGGTCGCAGCGCATACTCGCCGGCGCGGTGGTCGTCCTCGCGGCCGGTCTGCTCGCCGCCTGGACGCGGCCTCCCCAGGAGACCGACCTCGTGCGCGCCCGGCGCATCCAGCTCGTGGACACGTCCGGGCGCATTCGCATGGAGCTCCGCCACGACACGGTCGAGACAGGACTGTTCATCGTCGATGACGCGGGAGACACGCGTATCGGAGTGGCCCAGTTTGCCCACGGGGGTGGCGGCGTGGCGCTGCACGGACCGAGGGCCAGAGGCGCGGCCGTCCTGTACCTCAAGGGCGATGGGCACCTGACGTTCTACGACTCGACCGGCGCCGTCGTCGCGCGGCTGCCGCAATGACGGAGGTGGCGACCGCATGCCCGCGGCACAGTGCCCGAAGAGCAGCGGCGACGCCGGCGGCTGG
>JAOTVO010000274.1 GCA_029863355.1 Candidatus Krumholzibacteriia bacterium | reverse complement strand
CCACGATGCGGTAGAACGGACGCTTCTTCGATCCCATGCGTTTGAGTCTGATCTTGACCGACAAGTTGGACACCTCCGGTAGCGAGCGCGGTTCAGTTCGGCGTGAACGGGAGCCGCATTCTCTTCTGCATCTTGGTCATGCTCTTCATCATCTTCTTCATCTGTTGAAACTGCTTGAGCAACTGATTCACCTGCTGCACGCTGGTGCCGCTTCCGCACGCGATGCGCTTGCGGCGGCTGCCGTCGATCACCTGCGGTCGCGCGCGCTCCAGCGGCGTCATCGAGTTGATGATCGCCTCGATGCGATCCAGATCCTTGCCCTCGACGCTCACGCCCTTGGCCATCGCCTTGGACATGCCGGGGATGAGCTTCATGATGTCATCCAACGGCCCCATGCGCTTGACGCGGCGCAGCTCTTCGACGAAGTCGGCCAGGTCGAAGGTCTGCTCGCGCAGCGACCGCTCCAGGCGCGCGGCCTCATCGACGTCGATCGTCTCCTGGGTCTTCTCGATGAGCGAGAGCATGTCGCCCATGCCCAGGATGCGGCCGGCCAGGCGGTCGGGGTAGAAGACGTCCAGGTCGCCCACCTTCTCGCCCAGGCTCGCGAAGCGGATGGGCACGCCCGTCACCGCCCGCACCGAGAGCGCGGCTCCGCCGCGCGCGTCGCCGTCGAGCTTGGTCAGCACCACGCCGGTGACGCCGATGCGCTCCTTGAAGGCAGTGGCCACGCCGAGCGCTTCCTGCCCGGTCATGCTGTCCAGCACCAGGAGCGTCTCCTGCGGCTTCGCCGCGGCGCCCAGGCGCTCCACCTCGGCCATCATCTCCTCGTCCACGTGCAGGCGTCCCGCCGTGTCGAGGATCATCGTGTCGCACATGCGCTCGCGCGCGCTCACGCGTGCGCGCTCCAGGAGCGCCACCACGTCCCGGTCCGCCGGCGTGCCGCGCGCCACGGGCACGTCGATCTGACGGCCCAGCGCCTCGAGCTGCTCCATCGCCGCCGGCCGGTGCACGTCCAGCGCGACCAGGAGCGGCGTGCGCCCCTTCTTGCGCAGGTGCGCGGCCAGCTTGGCGCAGAACGTCGTCTTGCCGGAGCCCTGCAGCCCCACCACCATCACCGTCGCATCCGGCGCGTCGATGACGAGCGGGGCGGCCTTCTCACCGAGGAGCCGCGTGAGCTCCTCGTGCACGATCTTGACCACCTGCTGGTCCGGCGTGAAGCTCGCGAGCACTTCCTCGCCGACCATGCGCGCCTCGATGCGGGCGACGAACTCCTTGACCACCCGGAAGTTGACGTCGGCCTCGAGCAGCGCGCGTCGAACCTCGCGCGTCGTCTCCTTGACGTCGCGCTCGGTGAGCTTCCCCCGCGAGCGCAGCCGCGAGAAGAGCGCCTCGAACTTCTGCGAGAGACTCGCGAACATGCGTCGAAACCGCGCCCGGTGGCTCGGCGCGCGTGCGGGGTCCGTTTCGGGTCGGCCGTCGTCGTCGCTAAGCTGTTGAAAACAGGTGAGTTAGACGTCTGCCCGGCGTCCAGGCGGCGCGAAGGGTAGAACGTACCAGAAGCGGGCCCCGCGCGCAAGTGCAAAAGAGAGGGGGCCTTAGGCGTCAGCCCCGGATGGCGCGGATGGCCGCTCCGTAGTCGGGCTGGCGAAAAATCGCCGTGCCCGCGACGAGGATCTCGACACCGGCTTCGCGCGCACGCGCGGCGGTCTGCGTGTTGATGCCGCCGTCGATCTCGATGGCAAAATCCAGGCCCCGCTGTGCGCGCGCCTCGCGCGCGCGCTCGACGGTGGTGAGCGTCTTTTCCATGAACGACTGGCCGCCGAATCCGGGAAAGACGCTCATCACGAGCAGGAGGTCGATCTCGTCCAGCCAGGGGGCGACGGCGTCGAAGGACTTGTCGGGGTTGAGCGAGAGGCCCGCGTGGCATCCGCGCGCGCGAATGGCGCGCAGGTCGTCGGGCAGCTTCACCCCGTCCGCCTCCACGTGGATGATGACGATGTGCGAGCCCGCGTCACAGAAGGCCTCGAGGTAGCGGCCGGGGCTCTGGATCATGAGGTGCGTGTCGAGAGTCGTCTTTGCCGAGCGCGCGACCGCTTCGACAAGGAGCGGTCCGAAGGTGAGGTTGGGAACGAAGTGGCCGTCCATGACGTCGAGGTGGAGGAACTCCGCGCCCTCGGCCTCGACGGCGGCGACTTCCTCGGCGAGCCGCGAGAAGTCGCACGCCAACAGGCTCGGCGCCACGGCGATCGCGTGCGGGCTCGGCGCCTGCTCAGTCCGCACCAGCCGCGACCAGCTCAATGGAATCGCCCTCCCGAATCATCGCCCCCGGGCGGGGCGACTGGTCGATCACCGTGTTGGGAAACACGCCCTCGCGCCTCTCGTAGCGCACCCCGCTCACGCGAAAGCCCATGTCGCGCAGCTTGTCGCGGATGAAGAGCAGGTCCTGGCCCGTGAGATCCGGCATGGCGAACTCGCGTTTGCTCCCGCCCACCGCGATGACCAGGTCGACGGCCGCACCTTCCGTGACGTCCTCGCCCACGCGCGGGTGCGACGCGATCACCTCTTCGCGCGCCTCGCCGTGCGCGGTCACGCGCACCACCCGGCCCACGCGCAGGTTCTGCCGCTCCAGCAAGCCGCGCGCCTGCCGAAGCGACATGCCCGAGAGCTCCGGGATCCGTTCCGTGCGTGCGCCCAGACTCAACACCACCTGCACCGTGCGCCCCTCCTTGATCGTCTCGCTCGCGCGCGGCGCCTGCTGAATCACGAACCCCTCCGGGACGTCCGGATGGTGTTCGCTCCGATCCACGCGCAGGTTGAGGCCGAAGCGCGCCAGCTCCCGCTCCGCGCGCGCCTCCGAGAACCCCGTCAGCTCCGGCACGATCACCGCGCTCCTCTGGTGAATGAGCGTGGGCATGATGACGAAGTTAAAGAGCAACACGCCGGCCACGAAGAGACCGACAAGGCCGGCAAACCCGATGAGCGTCTTGCGCACCTTCATACGCGTTCTACTCTACGCCGTCCCGCCAAAAGGCGTCAATGCATCTAGCGGCCCCACCGATCCCCCACCCGCGCCGCGTGGCCGGCGAGGTATGCCGCGGGCGGCATCACCTTTCCGCCCTCCGGTTTGAGGCGGTGGATCTCGACCGCGCCCTCGCCGCAGGCGACGCGCAGCGGTTCGAGCGAGACGATGCGGCCGGGCTCGCCGGCCGCGTCCGTCAAGGGCGACGCTTCCACGACGATCACGCGGCGGCCGGTGTGGAAGGTGAAAGCGCTGGGCCACGGGGTCATGGCGCGGATGCGGCGGTCGAGGCTAGCACAGTCGAGCGACCAGTCGATCTCACCGTCACCCTTGCGGAGCTTGAGCGTCTTGGTGGCCCGCGAGGGATCCTGCGCGACGGGGGTGATGGTGCCGTCGGCGATGCCGTCGAGGGTGCGCACGAGCAGGTGCGCGCCGACGCGCGCGAGGCGATCGGAGAGCGAGCCGGCGGTCTCGTCGGGTGCGATCGGGGTCTCCTCGACGAGCAGGATGCCGCCGGTGTCCACCTGCTCGTCGATGCGCATGGTGGTGCAGCCCGACACTTTGTCGCCGGCGAGGATCGCGGCCTGGATGGGCGAGACGCCGCGGTGGCGCGGCAAGAGCGAGGCGTGCACGTTCACGCACCCCAGCGGGGGCAGGTCGAGTAGGTCGCGCTTGAGAATAATGCCGAAGGCCACGACCACCACGACATCCGGTGCGAGCGCGCGGATCTCGCCCACCACCTCGGCGTAGTTCGCTTTGGACATTTCGCGCGTGGAGAGACCCAGCTCGAGTGCGCGCGCGCGCACGGCGGTGGGCTCGGTGCGCCGGCCGCGCCCGCGCGGGCG
>JAOTVO010000027.1 GCA_029863355.1 Candidatus Krumholzibacteriia bacterium | reverse complement strand
CGGTGGGCCGGGTGAGCGCGGACTGGGTAGCTCCCTGGTCGCTGAAGGTCCAGTTCAGCGTGGCTTCTCGGACGTCCAGCCTCCCGGTGATGCGGGGGATGACGCGCCCGTCGGGCTGGGTCACCGACGCCACCACGAGGGTGCCGTCCTGCTGCGACACGAAGTCGGGGATGGACCGGATCCACAGCTCGCTCAGGGTGACGTCGAAGCGGTAGCCGGAAAGCCGCAACCCCGCGACGTCGGCGGTGCCGGACGCGAAGAGGGCGCCCTTCTGCTCGCCGCGCGCGCTGAGCGACGCGAGCCGGACCTGACTCCCGGCAAGCAGCACGCGGGCGTTGATGCCCTCGAAGCGCTCTTCCAGGCCAGCCAGTCGCAGCCGGCCGTCGCTCCACGTGAACTCGCCCGACAGGACGGGGCGGTCTAGCGTCCCGCGCAGGCTCCCGCGCCCGGCCACCGCGCCCGACGCCTCGCGCACGCCGGGCAGGTGCTTTTGCACGAGGGCGAGGTCGCTCTCGAGGATCTCGAAGTCGAGCGCGACCGTGCCCGTCGAGTCGAGCGACGAGGGCCCGGTGAAGGAGACGCGCAGCGGCAGCGTTCCCGTGAAGCGGGCGTCGAAGGGGCCGCGCACGTCCACCTCGTCGATGCGCAGCACGCCGTCGGCGCATGCGCCGCGCACGGCCAGCGCCGGGAAGCGCAGCCCCGGTCCCGCGCGCGGCTCGAGCACGCCGTCCGCCGCGATGCGCGGCCGCTCGAGCGTGCCGGCGACGTCCACGGTGCCCGTGTACGCGGCGGCGGCCACGGGCGCCCGGCGCAGGAGCGCGGCCACGGTGTTGACGGGAAAACGCGCGGCCCGCGCGCGCACGGCCAGCTTCGCCGAGCGCCCCGCCTCGCCGAGGCCTTCCTCCCAGAGCCGCCGCGGCGGCGTGCGGTGTCCCCAGTCTCCGGCGGCGTGGAGCGTGTCCCCCGCCGCGACCAGGCGCAGGCGCTCGAGGTGGTAGCCGGAGGCGTCGAAGCGGGCCGAAGCCGAGAGCGCGTCGAAGGCGACGCTGTCCACGAATCCGCGGCGCGCCTCGAGCGAGAGGTCGATGCGCGGCTGCTCGGCCGCCCCGCGGATGCTCGCGTGGAAGGTGGCGTCCCCGTCGGCGGCCACCGCGGGCAAGAGCGCGGCCAGCACGCCGACGTCCACGTGCTGGCCCCATAGATCGAGATCCCAGCCCGCCCCGTCGGGGGCGTAGCTCCCCGCCACGCCCAGCGAGCCGTGCGGCGAGCGGAGCACGAGCGAGTCGATGCGCACCACGCCAAACTGGTCGTGGATGACGGTGGGGGCGGCGAGCGTCCACGTGGTGCCCACGGCGTTCACCGCGGCGCGGCGCACGTCGATGCGCGCCGTGCCGTCGGGCTGCGGTCGGACCACGAAGCTCGCCGCCAGGGTCGTGTCGCCGCGCGCGATGCGCGCCTCGCGCACGTCCACCACGCCCGAATCCACCTCGAGGTAGACCTGCGGGCGCTCGCAGGGCACGCCGAAGACACGCCCGCGCGCGCCGCCCAGGCCCAGGCGCAGCGAGGGGCTGGGCCCGCCCACGCCGCGCACCTCGGCCTGCACGCGCCCCGAATCCACGCTGGCGAAGAGAAAGCGCACGCCGTTGACCGCGCCGTTGAGGTTGACGCGCAGGTCGTCGACCGGCCCGGTTACGCGCGCCGTGATCGACACGCCGCCCTCGATGCGCGGCAGGTCGAAGAAGTCCCAGAAGTAGGCGAAGTCGTCGCCGTCGGCGCGGACCACGGCGTCGAACACGCCGTCGGCGGCGATGCGTCCCTGCGCCTCCACCGTGTAGCCCTCGCGCGCCAGCACGGCGCGCGTCATCTCCAGGCCGACGCCCACGGTGTACGTGCCCCGGGCCGCTCCCGACTGGAACTCGTAGCCCGCGAGCGACGAGGGACCCAGCGTGGCGTCGAAGGCGTAGCGCCCGGCCGCCGCCTGGTGGTCGAAGCGCAGACGGCCGGTGAGGCTCATGGTGGGCACCCCGGGATCGCGCACGAAGCCGTGGCGCAGGTCGAGGTGCTCGCAGTCGCCTTCGAAGGCGACGTCATGCGTGCCGGCGAGGTCGTAGCGGAATGCTCCGTGCACGCGGCTGCCGAAGACATCGCCTTCGATCTCGGCCAGGTCGAGCACGCCGCCCACCACCAGTCCCCGGAAGGAGAGCCCGGTGAGCGCCAGACCGAAGCCCGTGCCCGTCAGCATGCCGCTCACCCGGAGCGAGTCGAGCGCGCCGTCGACGACCACGTGCCCGCCGAACTCGCCCGTCATCGGCGGCGCCAGCCCCAGCGCGTGCACCTCGCCCAGCGATATGGGGTTGAACACGGCGCGCAGTCCCGCGAAGCGCCCGTTGCCGTACTCGCCGCTCCCCGTCACCAGCGATTCGTCGAGACGCACGAGCAGGTCGCGCACGCGCAAGGTTCCGCCTTCGTGGAACAGGTCGAAGCGCAACTCCGATATCGAGCGTTCGGAATCGATCAAATAGGCGGCGCCCTCCCCGACGCGCAGCGCGCCCACGCCCTTCTCGTAGCGGAACGAGCCCGCCAGGCGGACGTCGCGCACGGCCAGCTCGCGGCCGCCGCCGCCGAAGGCCACCTGGAGCCCGTCCACCGCGAAGGCACGCACGTCGACGCGCGGCGAGAGCGGCGCTGCGCGCGGCACGCCTCGCTCGAACATGGGCACGGGCAGGACCAGGTCACCATCCTCGCCCTGCTGCACGCGGATGGCGACGTCGCGCAGCGCCAGGTCGTCCACGATGAGGTTCAGCCGCAGCACGTCGCGCAGGCTGTACACAATCTCGATCTCGCCGGCGCGGAACACGTCGAAGGAGGCGTCGCGCGCGTGGTAGCGCAGCGACACGTCCGAAAGCACCACGCGCCGGAACAGGTTCCCCGAGATACGCCCGCATCGGAACTGGAAGGGCGAGTCTCCCAGGTAGTGGTCGTTCACGTAGCGCGCCACCTCGTAGGGCAGGAGCGGGCTGCGCGTCAGAATCACCGCGGCGATCACCAGCGTGACCACCACGGCCACCGCGTAGGAGAGCGGCCGCTTGATACCGGCTCTGCGCTTCTTCCGATCGGCGGCCATGGCCTAGAAGATCTGCCCCAGCGTGAGGTGAAAACGCCCCGAGTTGTCGTTGTAGGTGTCGCGCTTGATGGGGACGCCGTAGTCGAGACGGATCGGGCCCACGGGCGTGTTGTAGCGCAGCCCCAGCCCCACCGTGTAGCGGTAGTCGTCGACGGTGACGTCCTCGGCGGCGGCGGCGAGCCGGAAGTTCTCCACGCTCACGCTGCTCGCCGACTCCCACACGTTGCCCCCGTCGATGAATACGGCCCCGCTGAAGTTCCAGCGCGAGAGGAGCGGGATCGAGTGGCGCACCTCGATGTTGGTGAGCAGCAGGAACTCGCCCCCCACCACGACCTCTCGGCCCAGCTCGTCCGTCGCCCTCGGTCCCAGGGAGTTCTCGTTGTAGCCGCGCACCGAGTTACCGCCGCCCAGGAAGTAGCGGTTCTCGAAGGGCACTTCCGGCGAGCGCCCGTACGCGTCGCCGAAGCCGACGCGCGCGCGCACGGCCAGGATCGCCCACTGCACGAGCGGGTCGTACCACTGGAACGACGCGCTGGCCGTGTAGAAATCGTTCTTCCCGCCCAGGATCCCGCCCGCCACCTGCAGGCGCACGATACGGTAGATGCCGGCGCGCGGATTGAGCACGAAGTCGCGCGCGTCGCGGCTCGCGCTCGCGCCCAGGATGTGCGAGGCGGACGCCTCGACGGGCCCGCCGAAGGCCTGGCGCTCGATGTCCTCGACCGAGAAATCCGTAGTGACCTCCGTCAGCCGGCCGAAGCGCCGCAGGGCGCCCACCGCCACACCGATGCGGCGCACGCTCACGTCCTGCACCGACCGGTCCCGCTCGATGAACGTCTCGGCACCGAAGTTCAG
This sequence comes from Candidatus Krumholzibacteriia bacterium, assembly GCA_029863355.1. Next base: position 12,712 of record JAOTVO010000027.1, on the reverse strand, counting down.
CTTGGTGCCGAACACGCGCCGCTGCTGGAAAAACACGTCGTAGCGCCAGAAGATGTTCTCCACCTGCAGCTGGTCGAAGTCGATCCCCTCGCTGCGAAAGAGGTCGAAGCCGTACTCGGCCTTTCCCCGCAGGGTGCGGCCGGTGCCGAAGAGGTTGCGCGTGCCCCACTCCGCCGACACGCGGCTGCCCACTACGTTGCCCACGCCGAAACCCGCCTCCACGTAGCTCGGCCTGCGCTCGCGCACGCGCACGCGCACGTCCACGGTACGCTCCAGCGGGTCCAGGTTGATCGGGTTGATATCCACCACGGTGAACAAGCCCGTCTCGAAGAGGTTCCGCTTGGTCTCCTGCAGCTTGTCGAAGCGGCACACGTCGCCGCGGCGGAACGTGAACTCCTTCTCGATCACCGACGGCTTGACCAGCGCGTTACCGGTGACCTCGATCTCGCGCACGGTCACCTGCGTGCCCGGCTCCACGTGGTAGGTGATCTCCGCCCGGTAGTCGTAGACCCGCACGGACTCCTGCACGCTCACGGCCAGGTATCCGCGGTCGTAGTACTTCCCCTTGATCGCGTAGACGTCCGTGGCCAGGAGCGAGGCGTTGTACGGCTTCCCCTCCGACAACAGCAGTCCCCTGCGCAGCTCCTTGTGCTCGAGCAGGGTGTTCGACGAGAAGCGCACCGACGAGACCACCGTGGGGCGTCCCTCGTCGACCACGATGTGGATATCGACGAAGCGCTGGTCGGCCGAGTACTCCAGGCGATCCAGGGCGACGCCGGCCTCGAAGTAGCCCGTGGAGTGGTAGTAGGCCTCCAGGGCCGCGATGTCGCGGCGCAAGAGCGACGGGCTGTAGCGGGGTTTGCTGAAGATGGCGAAGAAGGACGGCTCCTTCGTGCGCATGCGGCGCATGAGGTCCTTGCTCGAGATCCCCTCGTTACCCTTGATGACGATGCGGTTGACGAAGGCGCCGCCGACCGGCTCCTCCTGCGCGGACGCCGGCGCGGCCAGAGCGGCCGTGCCCACGGCCGCGGCCAGGAAGAGGCGCGTCAGCTTGACACGCGCACGCCTCCCGGTGTATGCAGGACTGTACCCCTGGCCCGCATTGAGGAACACGTTGCGACCCGCCTCCCAGATTCGCTCGCGCGGCTTCGTCCGGCTGCTCGCCGGAACGCTGCTCGTCGCCGCCCTCTCTTGCGAGCGCGGCGAGAGCCCGCCCGACCCCCTGGCCCTGACCGAGGACGAGCGCTTCCTCGTGGAGGCCTACGTCGAGGTGCGCGGCGCCGAGACGTATCTCCGGCAGCAGCCCGCCGTCGCCGAGAGCCTCTTCACGAGGCTCGAGGGCACCATCGACACCCTGCGCGTCTCCAACGCCATCGCGACCGTCGGCCGGAATCCGGAGCGATGGGCCGTCGTCTTCGACGAGATCGAGAAGCGGCTCCGCGAGGCGCCGCCGGCGGCCGACAGCTCAAAGACGCACAACCCCTGAGCAGCGGCTCAGGTCCAGCATCACGACAAAAGCCATCAACAGGATGATGAGGACGAAACCGCCCTGCGTCATCCACTCGCGCAGCCGCCGGTTGATCGGCCGCCTCGTGACACCCTCCCACGTCAGGAGCGCCAGGTGCCCCCCGTCGAACGGCAGCAGGGGAAGCAAGTTGAAGATGCACAGGTTGATGTTGAAGAAGGCGAGAAACAGGAGCAGATAGTCGAAGCCCCAGTTGGCCACGTCCCCGGCCATCTGCGTGATGAGAATCGGCCCCCCCAGCGTCCTGACCCCCATGCGCCCCGTGAACAGCTGCTTCAGGTAGACCACGATGGTCGCGATCATGCCGTTGGCGGCGGAAAAACCGTCCCTGGCGGACGCGAACAGACTCTCCCGCCGGCGCTCGTAGAGAGGGCCGACGCCGATGGCGCCGACGGTGGTGAATTCACTCCCGCTCCCGGCCTGGAGCACCTCCTTGGGCTCGGGCACCACCGTGTCCGCGCGCGCCACACCGTCGCGCCGCCATCGGATGGCGACGGGGACGCCCGGCCGCGCGTGGATCATCCGGCGCACTTCGTCGTAGGTGGTCACGACGGTATCGGCGATGGCCTCGATCACGTCCCCCGAGCGGATGCCGGCTTGCCAGGCCGGCTTGCCCTTCTGCACGCGGCCGATGCGCGAGGTGATGTGCGGGGCGAAGCCGAGCTGCACACGCCCCTCGATCACCCGGGGGCGGAACGCGACCTCGATCTCCTCGCCCCCTCGCAGCAGCCGCAACGTCCGCTCGGCGGTGGCGTCGGCGACGAACGGCGCCTGCACCTCCGACCAGTCGCCCACGAGCTCCCCGTCGACGGCGAGGATCTCGTCGAAGGCGGCAATTCCCACCGAGTCGGCGGGACCGCCCGGGGTCACCTCGCCGATGGTCCGCGTCGGTACCACCTGCACGCCCTGCACGAAGAACACGCCGATGTAGAGCACCACGGCGGTCACGTAGTTCATGAAGGGTCCGGCGAGGAGCACCGCCGCGCGCACGCTCCCGCGCTTGCGCAGGAAATAGCGCGAGGGCGGGATGTCGCGGTCGGGGATCTCGTCGTTGGGGCCGGGGGGTGGCTCGTCTTCCGCGGCAGTCTCCTCCACCTCCCCGCCGAATTCGGACTCGCCGGCGAACTTCACGTAGCCGCCGAAGGGCAGCACAGAGAGGGCGTAGACCGTGTCCCCGATGCGCCGCCGCAGGATCTTGCGGCCGAAACCCACCGAGAAGGTCTTGACGAACACCCCCGCCTTCTTGGCGACGATGAAGTGCCCGAACTCGTGTACGAGCACGACCACGCCCAGAACGAACATCCCCGCCACGATCGTCGTCAGCATGCGCCTCCTCCCGCGGCTTCGTCGCGCGCGCGCCCCGACCCCACGGGGAAGCGCTCCGCGATCCAGCGCCGCGTCAACCGGTCCGTCGTTACGATGTCATCGAGCGCGCGCACACGGACGCGCTCCACGCCGGCCAGCGCCGCCTCGACGATCTCGCCGATGGCGGCAAATGCGACGCGGCCCTGCAGGAACGCCTCCACGGCCACCTCGTTGGCCGCGTTGAGGATGGTCGGGGCGTTGCCGCCCTCGCGCGCGGCCGCCAGCGCCAGCGCGAAGCACGGGTAGCGCGCCGCGTCCACGGGCGCGAAGGTCAGGTCCGGAAACGCGAGCACGTCGTGACGCAGCGGCGAGCCGATCCGCGCGGGGTGCGAGAGCGCGTACAGGATGGGCAGCCGCATGTCCGGCTCGGCGAGCTGAGCCACGATGGAGCCGTCGACGAACTGGACCAGCGCGTGCACGATCGACTGCGGGTGGATGACGGCGTCGATCTTCGCGTATGGAATCCCGAAGAGCCAGTGCGCCTCGATGATCTCGAGCCCCTTGTTGACCAGGGTCGCGCTGTCCACCGTGATCTTCCTCCCCATGTTCCACGTGGGGTGCGCGAGTACGTCCGCGACGGTGGCGCCAGCGAGCGTCGAGAGCGGCCGGTCGCGCAGCGCCCCGCCCGACGCGGTCAACCAGACCTTGTCCACGTCCTCCCCGCGCTCGCCGCGCAGGCATTGGTCCACCGCCACGTGCTCGCTGTCGATGGGAATGAGGCGGGCGCCGCCGGCGCGCGCCGCCTCCATGAGAATCTCGCCTCCCGTGACGACGGTCTCCTTGTTGGCGATCGCAACCGGTATGCCTGCTTCGAGCGCGGCGAGGGTCGGCGCCAGGCCGGCGAAGCCGACCACGGCGTTGACGACGAGGTCGGGGCGCGTCTCCGCAACCAGCGCGGAGAGGGCCTCGCCGCCGCCGCCGACCGACCGCTTGGCGAGCGCGCCGTCCGCCGTCAGCGCGGCGTGCGCCTTCTCGTCCGCCATGGCCACGCGCGCGCGCGCGTGCGCGGTGCACTGCGCGCGCAGCGCATCCACGTCGCGGCGGGCGGCCAGACCGACCACGTCGAAGCGCTCCGGATGGCGGGCGACGACGTCCAACACGCTCCGCCCGATCGATCCCGTGGACCCGAGCAGGACGATTCGCTTCATCTGTGAGGGCACGATTGACGCAACCTACTATAAAATAAAGAACTTGAGGAAGTAATATATGAGCGGAGCCGTGAAAAGTAAACTGTCGAATCGGTCCAGCACCCCGCCGTGCCCCGGGATCACCCCCGAGGCGTCCTTGACGTCCGCGTCGCGCTTGATCATGGACTCCGTGAGGTCCCCGCCCAACCCGGCCAGCGTAGCGCACAGCCCCAGCGCCACGGCGCTCACCGTGCCCAGGAACGGAGCGAACGTGTAGCGCGCGACCAGCGCGCCGAACACGGCGAAGACCGCCCCGCCCACCGCACCCTCCACCGTCTTTCCGCGCGAGATGCGCGGCAGGAGCGGGTGCCGTCCCACCGTCCGGCCCACGAGGTAGGCGCCGGTGTCTCCGGACCACGTCACCGCGAAGGCGAGGAACACGAAGGCCGACCCTTCGGCGTAAGGCAACCCCAGACCGCGCGGGAGCTCGCGCAGGAGCACCATGTGCGAGCTCAGGAATGCGACGTAGATCACGCCGAAGAAGGTGGTGCTCGCGTGGGTGAGCGCGGCCCGGCTCTCCTTGCGCATCAGCTCCAGCGCGAGGACCGCCATGACGACGAGCGCGACGGCGAACCCCGCGTCGGCTCCGTTTCGATCGTACGTGAACCAGAGCAGCGCGAGGCCGCTGGTCACCCCCGCGTACTTGAACGGCTGCAGGCCCTTGGCCCGCATCATGGAGAAGAACTCCCCCATGCCCAGGGTGACGACCAGAGCGATCAATCCCAGGAAGTACCCGCCGCCGCGCAGCGCGATCACCACGAAGCAGGGGATGAAGACCAGCGAAGCGAGCACGCGCAGCACCATACCCGACCGCAGCCAGGAGGTGCTGTTCGATGCGGTGCTCGAGCGTCCCACGGGTTCACTCCGAGAGCCCGAAGCGCCGATCCCGGTCCTGGTACGCGCGGATTCCCTCCACCAGGTGTCGCTCGGAGAAGTCGGGCCACAGCACGTCGGTGACCCATATCTCCGCGTATGCGATCTGCCATAGGAGAAAATTGGAGACGCGCAGCTCGCCGCTGGTGCGGATGAGCAGATCCGGGTCGGGCAGCTCGGGGTCGTAGAGGTAGCGGCGAAACGCGGCTTCGTCGGCGGCGCCGGACCCCTTGCCCGCGGCCACGTCGGCGCCGAAGCGACGCGCCGCGTCCACGATCTCGGCGCGCCCGCCGTAGCTGATCGCCAGAGTCAACACCAACCCCGTGTTGTGCGCGAGGCGCTCGATCGTGCCCGCCAGCGCGGCGCGCGTGCGCTTCGGCAGCATGTCGAGGCGACCGATGGCGTTGAGGCGCACATTGTTCTCGTCGAGCTCCTCGAACTCGCGGCGCAGCACGTCCTCGAGGAAACGCATCAGACCGGAGACCTCCGCCTTCGGCCGCTGCCAGTTCTCCAGTGAAAACGTGTACAGGGTCAGGTACTTGATGCCGATACGGGCGCACGTGCGCACGCAGGTGCGTACGGGCTCGCGGCCGGCCCGGTGCCCGGCCAGGCGCGGCAGCCTGCGCTGCTTCGCCCAGCGCCCGTTGCCGTCCATGATGATGGCGATGTGCTCGGGGAGGTTATCGGACGATTTCAGGGCTGCGATCTCTGCGTCGATGTCATTGGCCATTCGTCCGCCGGCGGCAACCTCGCCGCTAGATCTCCAGGATCTCCTTCTCCTTGGCCGCGACCGCTTCGTCGACCTTGGAGATGTACTCGTCCGTCAGCTTCTGGATCTCCTGCGCCTTGGTGTGCATGTTGTCCTCGGACAGCTCGTGCTGCTTCTCCAGCCGCTTGAGCTCCTCGTTGGCGTGCCGGCGCACGTTGCGGACGGCCACCTTGGTCTCTTCCCCCATGCGCTTGACGACCTTCACCAGCTCCTTGCGCCGCTCCCCGGTCAGCGGGGGGATGGGGAGTCGGATGAGCTGCCCGTCGCTCTGCGGCATCAGGCCCAGCTCCGAGGCCATGATCGCCTTCTCGATTTCGCTCACCACGGAGCGATCCCAAGGCTGGATGGTGATGAGTCGGGGGTCGGGCACCGCGATGCTCGCAACCTGCTTCAGAGGAACGCGCTGGCCGAAGTAGTCCACTTGGATCGAGTCGAGCAGCGCCGGGTTGGCCTTCCCCGTGCGCACCGTGGCCAGATCCTGGTGCAAGTGCTGCATCGCGCCGGCCATGCCTTGTTCCGTCTTCTTCCGGAGTTCCTCCAACATAGTGAAGCCTCCTCGTGGAACTAAGAGACGACGGTCCCCACCCGTTCGCCGCGGACGAGCCGAAGCAGCGTGCCCTCCTCGGTCAGGTTGAACACCACGATGGGCAAGGAGTTCTCCATGCACAGCGACACGGCCGTCGCGTCCATGACGCGCAGGCCGCGGTTGAGGACCTCGATGTAGCGCAGCGAATCGAAGCGCGTCGCACCCGGATCCTCCACGGGATCGCCGTCGTACACGCCGTCCACTTTGGTGCCCTTGATGACGACTTCCGCCTCTATCTCGATGGCGCGCAGCGCCGCCGCCGTGTCCGTCGTGAAGTAGGGATTACCTGTACCGCCCGCGAAAATCACCACGCGACCCTTCTCCAGGTGGCGGATGGCCCGCCGCTTGATGTACGGCTCCGCCAGCTGCTCCATCTTTATCGCGGTCAGGACGCGGGTGTCCACCCCGTTCCGCTCCAGGACGTTCTGGAAGGCGAGCGCGTTGATCACGGTGGCGAGCATGCCCATGTAGTCGGCGCTCACCCGGTCGATCCCGTTCTGGCTGGATGCGCTACCGCGCAGGATGTTGCCGCCGCCGATGACGAGCCCGATCTCGACGCCCAGGGCCTTTACATCGGCGATCTGCTTGGAGAACCCGGCCAGCTTGGCGAAATCGATACCGCCACCGCCGTCCTGGGACAGGATTTCGCCGCTGAACTTGAGAAGGATCCTCTGGAAGCGACTGTTCTGCAGGGTCTACTCCCTAGCGCCCGAGCTCGAAACGCGCGAAGCGCGTGATGCGGATGTTCTCGCCGAACACGGCGATGGTCTCCTTGAGCAGTTCGCCGACGACCTTGTCCGGGTCCCGCACGTAGGTCTGGTCGAGCAGGGCGACCTCCTGGAAGAACTTCTCCACGCGCCCCTCGACGATCTTTTCCAGCACCTTGTCCGGTTTGCCCTCCTCGCGCGCCTGCGTGCGGTAGACTTCGCGCTCCTTATCGACGACGTCCGCCGGTATCTCCTCGCGCGACACAGCGATGGGCGATGCCGCGGCGATGTGCATGGCGAGGTTGCGCGTGAAGTTCTGGAACTCGTCGGTGCGCGCCACGAAATCCGTCTCGCAGTTGATCTCCAGCAGCACGCCGATGCGGTTGCCGGGATGGATGTACGAGAGCACGAGCCCCTCGCTGGTCTCTCGACCGGCTTTCTTGGCCGCCTTGGACAGTCCCTTGATGCGCAGGAACTCGACGGCCTTCTCCATGTCGCCGTTGCTCTCGGAGAGCGCCTTCTTGCAGTCCATCATGCCCGCGCCGGTCATGGCGCGCAACTCACTCACCATCGCAGCCTTGATCTCCATGCTTCCTCCGTCGATGTGAACAGCGTTCGATGTCCGTGTGATTGACGGGCGCCGCTTCAGGCGACCGACTCTTTGCCGCGCGCGATCTCTCCCCGCTCCGCTGCCGTCGGCGGCGGCGCATCGCCGCCCTCCTGCCGGCTCGCGCGGCCCTCGATGCACGCCTCCGCGATCATCCGGCAGAACAGGGCGATGGCGCGCATGGCGTCGTCGTTGCTCGGGATCGGGTGGTCGACCTCGTCGGGGTCGGCGTTGGTGTCGATGAGACCGATGATGGGGATGCGCAGCTTGCGCGCCTCGCGCACCGCGTTGATCTCCTTCTTGGTGTCCACGACGAAGACCATGGCGGGCGTCTCCGTCATGCCGCGGATTCCCCCCAGCGCCTTGACCAGCTTGTCGCGCTCCTTGCGCAGCCGCAGGGCTTCCTTCTTGGAGAACTGCTCGACGGTGCCGTCGGTCTCGATCCGCTCGAGGTACTCGAGCTTGTCCAGACTGCGTCGCACCGTGTTGAAGTTCGTGAGCGTTCCGCCCAGCCAGCGCTCGCTGACGAAGGGCATCGTGCAGCGCTCCGCCTCCTCCCGCACGACGTTCTTCGCCTGCGGTTTGGTGCCGATGAACAGCACGTTCTTGCCGCGCCGCGCCACCTCCAGCACGGCGTCGCGCGCGCGTATTGCGCCCTCGAGGGTCTTCTCGAGGTCGATGATGTGGATGCCGTTCTTCTCCATAAAAATGAAGGGCTTCATCTTGGGATTCCACCGTCGCGTCTGGTGGCCAAAATGAACCCCTGCTTCCAACAGGTCCTTCAGGGTGAGCTCACCCATCGAAAACCCCCTATCTCGGTTTTGCCTCCACTGCGGCCGCCTTCCACCCCATCGGGGCACCCGGAAGGCGAACCTTGGGCGCAGTGTGTGTTGTTTTTCGCGGCCACCGTGTTCGGGTTCGGGCCGCGTTCCCTACGCCGTTTCGATTTAGCGACTAGCGCTTCGAGAACTGGAAGGCCTTGCGACGGCCGGCCAGGCCGTACTTCTTCCGTTCTTTCATGCGCGGGTCACGCGTGAGCAGACCCTTGGTCTTGAGAACGGAGTGGAACCGCTCGTCCGCCTTGACCAGCGCGCGGGCGATGCCCAAGCGCACGGCTCCGGCCTGGCCCGCGATGCCGCCCCCGCTCACGACGGCGCGCACGTCGTACTTGCCAAGCGTCTCCGTCACCGCCAGCGGCTCGTTCACGCGCAGGACCAGCGTCTCGCGGCCGAGGTACGCGGCCAGTTCCTTGCCGTTGATGGTGGTGTTGCCGCTGCCCGGGGCCAGGTAGACCCTGGCGACGGACTCCTTGCGCCGGCCGACGGCACCGATTTGGTTCGCGCTCATTCTTACGACCAACCTGTTCTTTCCCCGGTGGTGTCCCGGGCGGGTTTACATTTTGGGCATGTCGGCGGGCTGCTGGGCCTGGTGCGGGTGCGCCGGTCCCTCGTACACCCTGAGGTGCTTGAGGAGCCGGCGGCCGAGCTTGTTGCTCGGCAGCATCCCCTTTACGGCCAGGCGGACGACCTTGGTCACGTCCTTGTCCATCATCTCCTGCAGCGTGCGCACCTTCAAGCCCGACGGGTAGCCGGAGTACCGGTAGTAGCGCTTGGTGCTCCGCTTGTTGCCGCTGAGGTGGATCTTGTCCGCGTTGACCACGACCACGTGGTCGCCCAGGCCCAGATGCGGCGAGTATTCCGGATGGTGCTTGCCCCGAAGCACGGCCGCGACCTGCGTGGCCAGGCGCCCGAGGGGCCGTTCGGCCGCGTCGACCACGTACCAGCGCTGCTCGATGTCGGCCGCCTTCACCGTGTGCGTCTTCATTCCCGTTACCACCGATCGTGAAAAAGTCTTTGATATATAGCAGTTGTACGCGAACCCGTCAAGGTGAAAGGCGCCGCCGCGGTCCTCCCGGGCGGGTCCGGGTCGGGCCCGGGCCAATGCTATAACTCATTTACAGTCAGTTGGTTACAGGCGCAGGCGCCGCGCTCTCCGCGCGCGCCGCCCCGCCTCCGGGCAGGAGCGCCTCGCCGCCGCGCATGATGGCGACGAACACCGCCCCGGCGATGGCCAGCTCGAGCAGCACGGCGACCGGGTGGACCGACGCCGCCGGGTGGATCATCAGGCCCTTCTCCAGCAGGAAGCCGGTGAGAATCGTGAAGGCGAGGGCCATCGTCACCCACGGGTTCGTCTTGTTCTTGCGCCGCAACAGGACGGCGAACGGGATCACCCAGATCATGCCGAACGCCAGCCGGGCCACCGCCCAGTAGGGCGTGTGGTAGCCGATGCGCTTGGCCAGGTAGCCGACTTCCTCGGGCAGGTTCCCGTACCAGATCACGATGAGCTGCGAGAAGTAGAAGTAGGCCCAGAAGGTCGCGAAGCCGAACATCAGCCCGCCGATCGACTTCTGTGCCAGGCGGAGCTTCTCGTCGAAGCGTCCGCGCCAGAAGAACAGCACGATGGCGCCGGTCGTGATGCCGGAGAGAAAGGCCGAGACCACGAAGAAGGCGCCCAGAAGCGTGCTGAACCACGGCCGCTCCAGCGACATGACCCACTCGATGCCGACGATGGTCTGGTGGAACACGAAGAGCAGCACGTAGAGCACCGCCCACAGGCGCCGGCTGTCCAGCCCGCGCAGCGCGTGGGCGGCGAACCTGCGCGCGACGAGGAAGGCCAGCGCGATCAGGACCAGGTGCCGCGCGATGAAGAAGTCCCGGTTGAGCCAAAAGCCGTGCGACTCGGCCCAGGGATAGATCTCCAGCCGCAGGCTCTGCACGACGAACAACAGCCCGACCACGGGGATCATGGCCTGCGCGGCCAGCATGCGCGAGCGCATGGGCAGGTGCCAGCCGCCGTGCGTGATCTCCGCCGCCGCCATGAGGGCGACGCACCCCTCGGCGATGGCGAGGAAGATCACCATCGTCAAGAGCAGCGTCCCCCCGGGCTCGGGCTGCACGAAGCGCTCCAGCGCGCCGATCAACGCCGCCGCGGCCACGGCCAGGAGCGCCAGTCTCGGGTAGCTCAGCTTCGTACCCATGGTCAGCGCGCCCTCCGCACGTGGATCTCGTAGTTGTCGGTGACCTCGTCGTCCGAGATGATCGTGCGCACGCCCGGCATCCGCGACAGAATCACGAAGCCCAAGAAAGACGAGAGCGCGCCGAACAGGATCATGAACTCGAAGGCGATGATCGTGTAGGCCGGAATGGACACCATCGGCTTGCCCCCGCTGATCAGCGGCCAGTCCAGGGCCGTCCACGAGGTGAAGCCGTACCCGGTGATCGCCCCCAGCAGGCCGCCGCAGAGCGCGAAGAGCCGCACGCCGCTCGGCCGCATGCCCAGCAACTTTTCGGCGTGGTGCACGGGGTGCGGGGCGTAGGTCTGGATGTCGCGCGGCTTCACGCCCCGGTCTACCAGCTCGCGCAGCTTCTCCAGGAAGTCGTGCTCGTTGTCGAATACGAACCGCTCCGTCAAACCGTCTCCTCCTTCTTCTCCGTCATCGCCACCACGGGCAGGAACTTCGCAAAGAGAAAGAACATCATGAGGAAGAACCCGAACGTGCCCACGGTTATGGCGCCTTCGATGAGGGACGGCTTGTACGGGCCCCACGAGTAGGGCACGTACTCCTTGGCCAGCGACGTGACGATGATGACAAAGCGCTCGAACCACATCCCGATGTTGACGAAGATCGAGATGACGAAGAGCGCCGGCAGACTCCGCCGCACCCTCTTGAAGAAGATGGGAAGCGGCGAGATCACGTTGCAGCTGACCATGATCCAGTAGGCGATCCTGTAGTGCCCGGTGGCGCGGTCGGCGAAGATTCCGAACTCGTAGACGTTCCCGCTGTAGTAGGCGAGGATGAACTCCACGATGTAGGCGTAGCCCACGATCATCGACGTGAAGAGCATCGTCTTGGCCAGCATCTCGAAGTGGTCGATGGGCATGACGCGCTCGAGCTTCTGAAGCTTGCGCATGGGGATGCACAGCGTCAGCACCATAGCGCAACCCGAGAAGATCGCTCCCGCCACGAAGTAGGGGGCGAAGATCGTCGTGTGCCAGCCCGGGACGATGCTCATGGCGAAGTCCCACGACACCACCGAGTGCACCGAGAGCACCAGCGGCGTGGCGAAGCCGGCCAGCAGCGCGTAGAGCATGTTGTAGTTGCGCCACTGCTGCTTGCTCCCCACCCAGCCCAGCGACAGCGCGCTGTAGACCCAGCGCCGTACCCCGCGCGTGTAACGCTTGACGATCGCGAAGTCGGGGATCAGGCCCACGTAGAAGAAGACCACGCTCACCGTCAGGTACGTGCTCACCGCGAACACGTCCCACTCCAGCGGCGAGCGGAAGTTCGTCCACACGAGTCGCTGATTGGGGTACGGGAAGAGCCAGAAGAAGTACCACACGCGGCCCAGGTGGATGAGCGGATACATGCCCGCGCACATGACGGCGATCACGGTCATGGCCTCCGCGGCCCGGTTGAAGCTGCTCCGGAACTTCGATCGGAACAGAAAGAGCACCGCCGAGATCAGCGTGCCGGAGTGCGCGATTCCGACCCAGAACACGAAGTTGGTGATGTATACGCCCCAGCCCACCGGGTGCGTGATGCCGGCCACACCCATCCCCTTGTAGATCTGCCAGCCCCACGCGCCCAGCAGGCACACGCCGAAGATGGCCGCGAACAGGCCTACGAAGGCCCAGTAGGTGAGGCCCGGCCGCTGCATGGCGGCCATGACGTCCCGCTCGACCGAAGCGCGCGCGGCCGCGGAGGGGTGCGGCGCCTCGGCCGCGCCGGCTACCCGGTCATGCGCCATGGTGTTTTCCCTTCGCGTGCAGATAGAACACGGCCGGCCCCGTGCCCAGCTCCTCCAGGAGCCGCACGGAGCGGTCCGACTTGGCCCACTCGGATACCACGGAGTTCTCGTCGAGCAGATTGCCGAACGCGATGGCGCGGCCCGGGCACGCCTGCGCGCACGCCGTGGTGACCTCTCCGTCGCGGATCAGGGGATTCTGCTTGTCGCGATCCTTGGCCAGGTCGCGCGCCTTGCGGATGCGCTGCACGCAGAACGTGCACTTCTCCATGATGCCCTTGCCCCGCA
>JAOTVO010000273.1 GCA_029863355.1 Candidatus Krumholzibacteriia bacterium | reverse complement strand
AGCCGCCGAAGGGATGGACGCCCACGAGCGCGCCGGTGCACTTGCGGTTGAAGTACAGGTTGCCCACGTGGAACTCGTGTCGCGCGCGCTCGATGCGCGCGCGGTCGTTGGTGTACACCGAACCGGTCAGCCCGTAATCCGTGTTGTTGGCGATCTCGAGGGCGTGGTCGAAGTCGCGCGCCTTGCAGAGCGCGAGCACCGGACCAAAGATCTCCTCCCTCGATATCGTCGCCTCGGGCGGCACGTCTCCGAACACCGTGGGCTGGATGAAGTAGCCTTTGCCCGAAGCGCGCAGCCCGCCGGTGAGGAGCTCGCCCTCGGTCTTGCCCGTCTCGATGTAGCCGAGGATGCTCTCGGCCGCTTTCTCGTTGATCACGGGGCCCATGTAGTTGTCCTTGGACGCGCAGGGGGCGCCCTGCTTGATCGCGTTCACGCGCGGGAGGAGCTTTTCGACGAAGGCGTCGTAGACGCGCTCGTGCACGATCGCGCGCGAGCACGCCGAGCACTTCTGGCCCTGGAACCCGAAGGCGGACGCGAACACGCTCGCGACGGCTGCGTCGAGGTCGCAGTCCTCGTCGACGATGATCGAGTCCTTGCCGCCCATCTCGAGAACGGCGCGCTTGATCCAGACCTGGCCGTCGCGGGGAGCCGCGGCCTCCTGGTTTATGCGCAGCCCGACCTCCTTGGAGCCGGTGAACGCGATGAACCGCGTCTTCGGGTTCTGGACGATGAGGTCGCCGACGTCGGCGCCGCTCCCCGGCACGAAGTTGACCACGCCCCTGGGCAGCCCGACCTCCTCCAGAACCTCCATGAACTTCGCGGCGACCACGGGAGAATCCGATGACGGCTTGAGCAACACCGTGTTTCCCGCCACGATGGAGGCGGTCGTCATGCCCGCCATGATGGCCAGGGGGAAGTTCCACGGTGGAATCACGACGCCAACGCCCAGCGGGATGTACTCGAGCGCGTTCTTCTCCCCGGGAATGCGCGTCAGCGGCTGCTCCCCGGCCAGACGGATCGCCTCGCGCCCGTAGAACTCGAGGAAGTCGATGGTCTCGGCGACGTCGGCGTCGGCCTCGACCCAGCTCTTGCCGACCTCGAAGCACATCCACGCGCCGAATTCGAATTTGCGCTCGCGGACTATGCGCGCCGCGTCGAAGAGGATCTGCGCGCGCTCGGCCGCGGGGACGCGCTTCCATTGCGCGAAAGCGGCGAGCGCAGCGTCCATGGCGCCTATCGCTTCGTCTTTTCCCGCCTTCGACACGCGGCCCACGACGTTAGCGGGGTCGGAAGGATCGATGGAGACAATCTTGGCATTGGTGGTGACCCGTTCCCCGCCAATGCCGAGGGGGTAGTCGCGCCCCAGCTCGCCTCGCACCTGGTCGATCGCGCGCTGCATCTTGGCGGCCAGATCGGGACGGGAGAAATCGGACAGAGGTTCGTTCACGAATTCGGACGGCATGTGCGTCTCCTCGGCGGAAATGGTCTGTATGATGATGGTGCAGGGATGCGCTCAGCGGCGGCGTTCACCGGCACTATAGCGCAAAGTTCGGGCGGTGTAAACCGGTTTCCCCCCAAGCCGCCCTTGCACGCCGCGGCCGGATGAGCTATAGAATCGCATCGTGCGCGTCCACACCACGGAGCTGAGGGTTCGTTACGCCGAGACCGACAAGATGGGCGTCGCCCATCACTCGAGCTACCTTCTCTGGTTCGAGCTGGCGCGGACCGGCCTGCTGCGCGAGGCCGGATTCCCCTATCGCGACCTGGAGGCGGGAGGTTGCATGCTCCCCGTGATCGAATACGGCTGCCGTCTCCTGCGCGGCGCCGCGTACGACGACCTGGTGCGCATCGATACCGTGGTCAGCGAGTTGCGCAGCCGCACCGTCGCGTTCCGTTACCGCGCGCGGCGCGACGGCGTTCTCCTGGTCGAGGGGTTCACGCGCCACGCCTGCATCGATCCGGGCAACACCCTGTGCAGCGTTCCCGCCGACGTGCGCGCCGCGATCGCAGCCTATCGCGAGCGCACCGGCGATCAGTAGCGGACCTCGAAACCCGCGCGCGCGATCTCGGGCGGCCCTCCCCACTCGATCTCCACGCCGTCCACCCGCGCCGGCGGCGGACCCGAACGTACGAACGCTAGCGCCGCTTCGCAAGCCGCCCGGGGGCCGCAGAAGAGCGCCTCCACGCGGCCGTCGGGCAGATTGCGGACCCACCCCGACAACCCCAGCTCGAGCGCGCGGCGGCGCGTCGTATCGCGAAAGAAGACGCCCTGGACGCGGCCGCTCACCCAGACGTGCAGCGTTGCGTGCTCTGCGCTCACCTGTCCGTCACCTCACAGGTCGAATATCACTCGCGCGCGGTATCCTCCGCGCACGCGCTCCACGAGCAGGGCGTGGTAGGTGGCCGCTTTGACGTCGAAGCGCAGCTGGTGCCGGTCCGCATCGACCCTCTCGCCGCGAACCTCGCCGGCCGCCGCCGTCGGAGTCGCGCGCGCAACCTTCACCTCCCCGTAAACCTCGCCGTGCGTGGCAGCCAAGGCGATCACTTCGGAGAGCCACTCGACGAGCAGCGCCTCCGCGTCCGTGGCGCGGACCTCGACGGTACGCACGACGCGCGGCGCGACCGGCGCGCGCGTCATCAGCGAGAAAAGGCCCGCGGTGGCGTTCTCGACGACCTCGGCCAGCGTGGCACCCCGCGCTTCCACGCCGACGTCGCCGGAGTGATCGATCTCTTCGAATCGGCGCACGTGCCTACTCCGTGCGTTTCCACAGCGACCGCAGCCAGCGCCGCTCGCCGGCGTGCAGCTCGCCCGTGGCGCGAAGGACCAGGGCGTAGACGGCGATGAACGCGACGGCGAGCAGCGCCAGCCGCGCCGCCACCGCGGCCCCGCCCAGGACGCTGCCCGCCAGCCGCACCGTCAAACCCGCGGCCAGGCCGGCGAAGAGAATCCGCGCCAGAGAGCCCCAGGGAATCTCCCAGCGCACGCTTCGCCGGCAAGCGGCGTAGACCAGAACCGGGTACAGCGTCGCGGCCGCGAGCGTGCTCCACGCGGCGCCCATGTATCCGGTGCGCGGCACCAGGTAGAGGTTCATGCCCACGTTGGCGACGACGCAGACCGACACCAGCAACGACAAGAGCCCGGTGCGCTCGGCGAGCTTCAGCCCCTGGTCGCCGTAGAAACCGAAGTTCCACCACAGGAGCCCCACGAGCACGACCGGAACCACCCTCGCCCCCTCGTGGAACGCTTCCCCGACGAACAGGGTGACGATGTCCCGGGCGCAGATTCCGGCGAAGGCGACCACGGGCACCGCCGCCAGCAAATAGTACCGTGAGAACGCCGAGACGACGCGAGAAATCCGGTCACTCGCGCCCGCCTCCCACGCGTTCATCACCAGGGGGTAGGCCGCCATGAGCATGGGGCTGGCCACCAACCACACGCCCATGGCGACGAGGTTGTAGCTCGCGCTGTAGATGCCGACCTCGGCGGCGCCGCGAAAGTGTTCGATGATGTAGCGGTCGGACAGCTCGAGGATCTTGACGCCGATCATCCAGCCCACCATGGGGACACCGTAGCGCGCGAAGTCGCGCGCGAGCGCGCGCGCCGGCCCCGTCCGGCGCCCATCGGGCCGGGCCCGCGCGACCATGGCGAGGACGAGGGCGGCGTAGGCCACCGCCGGCCCTAGGATGAGCCCCACGGCGCTGCGCGCCACCAGGAACACGAAGACCAGCGCGGCGCCCAGACGTCCCAGCGCGAAGAGCACGTCGTAGGTCGACACCAGGCCGGAGCGCAGCTGGGCCTGCAGGGTGGTACGCAGCACCAGGTAGTTCATACCGGCGACCACGAGGACCGCTCCCGGCCAGTAGTAGCCGGCGTAATCGCCCA